>NZ_JARVCN010000023.1:0-15911 GCF_038442745.1 Crocosphaera sp. Alani8 | reverse complement strand
ATGTTTGGCCTAAGTTTTCGCAGCGAGTGACCCCTGGCTTTTTGAGAAGATACGCACAAAATCCGCCTCAGTCAGACGTTGATTTAGTTCTTCGAGGGAGAGATGTTTAGCTCCAATGCGGACAATGCGAGAGCGCATAGTGTTGGTAACGCCACTGCGTTGACGTTGAGCCTCTTTAGCCATTACTTCCTGGTATAAGCTCAATTTTTTGGATGGGATGGGTGTTCCGTCCAAATCAATCCCCTGAGCGATCGCTTCATCAACTGCATCAGCGCCGGTAGTAGAAGATGTCATAGGAAATTCTCAATAAACTCAACTAAAATATACCATAAGTTTCCTCAAGTTCCTCTTCTGCAAACGTCTATTTGCTAGAATCAAACCGGGTAACAAGACAATTGCTTGTATGAGCTATGGTACACCATGATTTCAGTAGTAGGTTAGGAATCAAGCTTTTGGATATATATTTTATGACAATTTATGATTAATCATACTTTCTAAACTATGTTGTACCAAAGGATTTTGCCATTTTATTTGTGTTTGGTGTGGGGTATTTTTGGGTTTCCAAAATGTTCTTATTCCCTAGATGAAAGCAACATTAGTAAGGAAAGTAATAATGACAGTTCTATTGATTCAATTCCCAGTGAAATAAAAAAAATCGAAAGCTGTCCTCTTCAATCTCACGATAAGATAATTGATTCTCCTGCTTTATCTCTGTTTCCTTTGACAGTGGAAGGTAAAATTATTAACCTAACTGTAACAGGCAATACTCTCTTGACTAGAAAGCAAATTTTATCAATTCCAGTTATTGAAAAAATAGTTGAAAGATATCAAGAAGAAAATTTATATTTAGAGGAATTAAATCAGGTTTCCACTACCTTGGCAGATGCGATTACAAATTTTTATTTAACCGAAGGTTATATTACTTCAAAAGCAACCTTTAATTCTTTAACGAATATAGAAGCAAATACAGACGTAGAAATTGTTATTATTGAAGGAAATATTGCTGAGTTGCAATTGATTGGTAGAAATAATTTACATTTAGATTTTATTTGCGATCGCCTATTTTTGGGGATCGGTTCACCTTTCAATGTAACCCAATTAGAAAAACAATTAAGAATACTGTTATTTAACCCTCTTTTTGAAACTGTAGATGCTCAACTTCAAGCATCAGGAAAACCCGGATTAAGTATTTTGGTAGCTACAGTAAAAGAAAGCGATAACTGGAAATTTGGCATAGGTATCGATAACTTTTCTCCTCCCAGTATTGGCTCAGATAGAAGTGGAACTTTCTTACAAAATAAGAACTTAACTGGATGGGGAGATAATATTTCTGTGTCTTATTATCGTTCAACTACCGATGGAGGAAACACAGTTGATGCTATTTATGAACTACCAATAAATAGAGAGGAAGGAACGCTGCAAATTCGAGTTATTCCCAGTTGGACAAGAATTACTCAAGCTCCTTTAGATAGCTTTAGAATTGAAGGGAATAAACAAATTTATGAAATGGGTTTTCGCCAACCTCTATGGCGTAATTTATTGGATGAGTTTGCTTTATCTGTGGGATTTCGTTACCAAAATGAACAAACATTAATTAATGGGGAAGTAGTACCGGTTAATAATGGGAGAAATCGCTCAACTATTTTTCAGTTTGGACAAGATTATCTCAGTCGAGATCAACAAGGATTTTGGTTTTTACGCTCTCAATTTAATTTAGGGGTTGACTTATTTGATGCAACAAGTCGTTCAGATTCAACCCCAGATAGTCGCTTTTTTAGTTGGTTATTTCAAGGACAAAGAATACAACAATGGGATGAAAATAACTTGACGGTTATTAGAGCAGACTTACAATTAACGTCTGATTCTTTGTTACCAGATCAATGGTTTATTATCGGAGGAGGAGGATCTGTGAGAGGGTATCGGCAAAATATTAGATTTGCAGATAATGGCTTTAGATTATCCGTAGAAAATAGAATTACAATTATGAGAAATAATCTTGATCGCTCTACTCTTGAAATTGCTCCTTTTATTGATATGGGATCGGTGTGGTTTGTGAATGAAAATGAGGCTTCATCGGATGATAATTTTTTGATGGGAACCGGGTTAGGATTAATTTGGAATGATGTGGCTACTATTGAGGGATTAAACCTGCGTCTAGATTACGGTATTCCCTTAATTTCCTTACCCCGTTTAGGTAATAGTCTCCAAGAAAGAGGATTATATTTTCAAATAAATTATTCCCCGTAATGTAGTTTGTCTCTATCAAATCGAGAGTTTAAAATTAAGCATTTTAAAAATCAATAGTGAGGAAAGAATGAAGCTAAATTTTTTGACAATTTATTTAATAAATTTACTTGTAATTTTAGTACAATACAACAAAATTACTCCAGCTTGGGGACAACCTATTGTTCCTGCTGAGGATGGTACACAGACTAGGGTAAATCAAGAAGGAAATCAATTTAATATCGAGGGAGGAACTGTATCAGGAGATGGCTCTAATCTCTTCCATAGTTTAGAAAAATTTGGACTCAATGCTGACCAAATCGCCAACTTTTTAGCTAACCCTCAAATTCGTAATATTTTAACTAGAGTTGTTGGCGGTGATCCTTCAATTATTAATGGATTAATACAAGTAATAGGAAGCGATGCCAATCTATTTTTAATGAATCCTGCGGGGATAATTTTCGGTCCCGATGTTCAGCTAAATTTACCTGCCGATTTTACAGCTACCACAGCTACAGGAATCGGGTTCAATGATGATTATTGGTTCAATGCTTTAGGAAGCAATAACTATCAGTTTTTAACAGGAGATCCCTCACAATTTGCTTTCGATTTAGCTCAATCTGGTAGCATCATCAACACAGGGAATTTATCGGTTCTTCCTGGTCATAATTTAACCTTAATAGGTGAAACTATTATTAATACGGGAAAACTCCAAGCACCAGGAGGAAATATCACTATTGCCGCTATTCCAGGAACCAACCGTATTAGAATTTCTCAACCAGGAAGTCTCGTCAGTTTAGAAATTATTGCCCCACGACAAACAAACCCCGAATTATTAGGTATTAAACCTCAAGATTTACCCACATTATTAACACAAGGAAGTCAAACAATAGACCTCAATATTACCAATAATAGCAATGGAAATATCGGTTTAAGAGAACAAAATATTGACGTTTTCACCTCACCAGGAACCCTAATAACATCAGGAACCCTAGAAACATTTTCCCCCTCCCAAATGGGGGGAAATATAACTTTAATAGGCGATCGCATGGGAGTGATAGATGGTCAAATCGATGCTTCAGGGTATGGAGGAGGAGGAATTATTAGGATAGGGGGGGACTACAGAGGAACAACAACCCTTCCCACAGCCCAACGTACCCTGATTGATTCTAGTTCAAATATTAGTAGTGATGGCATTAATGAAGGGAATGGGGGTCAAATTACGGTTTGGGGGGAAGAAATCACCGGATTTTACGGTCAGATCACCAGTAGAGGGGGTGCTTTTTCCGGTAATGGGGGGTTAGTGGAAATTTCAGGGAAACAACAGCTTATTTTTCGCGGCAACGTAGATACCAGTGCTGTTAACGGTGATTTTGGTACCCTACTTTTAGACCCCGTCAATATCGTTATTAGAGACGGAGAGGGGGACGGTGCAACAGACGGTACCAATACCTTTGCCGGTAACAATAGTGGGCAAGTTGGACAAGTTTTGAGCAATGACATCATCACCGATAGAACCCCCACCATAATTTTTGAATCAGAATTGGAAGGATTATTAGGGGACACCAACATTATCCTAGAAGCTTTTAATAACATCACCATAGAAGACTTATCGGACAACGCTTTGACCTTTGAAGCAGGAACAGGAGAGATTATTTTTAGGGTCAATACAGACAAAGAAATAGTGGGTAGCTTTAGGATGAGTCAAGACGACTCTATAGTTGCACCAGGTCGAAATTTGACCATCGAACGCCTGGGGGATAATCTAGAGACTTCCGGCTGTTTTCAACCGAGTGATTGTGAAATTATTGTCGGCGATATCGACACTTCTTTCTCTGGAGGGGGTGGTTCCGTCAGAATTACTGCCCGAGGTAACGCAGAAAATTTTTTTCCTAGTATAGAAGTGGGTAGAATTAATACCTCCTCTACCCAAGGACTCGGTGGCGTTATTACCATTGAAACCTTAGCTACTAATGGGGAAATAGCCGGAACAGTGAAGATTGCTGAGATTCTGTTTGAACCGAATAACATCAATCAATTTACTCAAGATATTCTCAACACCCAAGGAGTAGACCGAGCAGCCCCCATCAATATTAACGGTACTCAACTGGATTTAACACCTATCACCCCTCCAGTACCGGGAATACCTCCATCTAACCCCAACCCTTCAGCACCAGGAATACCCCAACCTCCATCAAACCCTAACCCTCCAGCACCAGGAACACCTCCTGGAATACCTCCATCTAACCCTACTCCTCCACCTCCAGCACAGGGAACACCTCCATCTAACCCCAACCCTCCCATAACGGAAACACCTCAACCTCCATCTAACTCCACTCCTCCCCTAGAATTGATAGAAACCGAAGCGTTGAGTACGATTGTTAATTTGAACAACGCTTATAGCATCTCCAATCAACCCAATAATTCTGGTGGAGGATCACAAACCAGTATAAATGCCCTTAGTACAAGCTCAGAAGCTGACATCATGGAGTTGAGAAAAGTTGAAGCAACTTTTCTCAACGACTTTGTCAATCATTTGGGGATAGACTGGGTTCCTTGCGTGAGTCTTGAAGAAATTCAAAACCAACTGCAACAAGCGCAACAAGCTACGCAACTTAAACCTGGTTTAGTTTATATCTTTTTCAAACCATCCACCAATGAGGGGCAATCTTCTTCAGGACAAAACCTGTGGCGTTTTAACTCTGGTTGTGAAAAGAAATCAGCCGTTTCTAAAAACGAACCCTCAGATCAAGATCAATTAGAATTAATCTTAGTTACTGCATCGGGAGATGTGATTCGTCATTCCGTAACAGGGGTAACCCGTGGACAAGTTCTCTCAAAAGCCCAAGAATTTCAAAGAACCGTAACCAACCCCCGTCGTCCCAGTGCTTATCTTCAACCGGCGCAACAACTGTATAGCTGGTTTATAGAACCCTTAAAAACAACTTTCGACAAAGCAGAACTGGACACCCTCGTGTTTATTGTCGATAGTGGGTTGCGTTCGGTGCCGATGTCTGCCTTACACGATGGTTCACAATTCCTGGTGGAGTCTTACAATCTAAGTATCATGCCCAGTTTTGCTCTTACGAATAGTGATTATCAAGACATCACAAAAGAACGAGTATTGGCCATGGGTGCTTCACAATTTGACGGGTTCAACCCACTTCCGGCTGTTCCTTTGGAACTATCGGTTATTGCTGATCGAATTTGGCCAGGAAATTCTTTTCTTAATCAAAAGTTCACTTTAGAAAATTTAAAACAAGAGCATCAATCCGGCAAGTTTGGAATTATTCATTTAGCCACCCACGCTAATTTTCAAAGCGGACAATTGAGTAATTCTTATATTCAATTATGGGAAGATACTCTAAGCTTAGATCAGTTTAAACAACTGGATTTTGGGGACCCTCAAGTAGAATTATTAGTTCTCAGTGCCTGTAGAACTGCTTTGGGAGACGAAGAAGCAGAATTAGGGTTTGCAGGGATAGCGGTTTTAGCCAATGTGAAAAGCGTATTGGGAAGTTTGTGGGAAGTGAATGATCAGGGGACTCTAGGGTTAATGACTAGCTTTTATGGACAGTTACAGGACGTTCCCCTAAAAACCAAAGCCGTGCGGGAGGCTCAATTAAGTTTACTACGGGGAGAAGTGTATTTAGAAAATGGAGAATTGGTAAGTCAAAATAATCGTTTATCTTTGCCACCTCAACTTGCGAAACTCGGTAATGAATCCTTTACTCACCCTTATTTTTGGAGTGGATTTACTTTGGTGGGGAGTCCTTGGTAAATGGTGGTTATAAGTTATGAGTTTTTGAGTGAAATAGGCCTAATATTATTAAGCCTATTAACTCAACTTTCTGGGTAAAAAGTATCTTTAATTTCCTAGCATTCTTTCTACTTTTCCCTGTAGTTGTTGGTTGTTGGAGACAATTTTTTCAATTTCTAAAAATCTCTCAACTTCTAGTCCTTGGGTTGCCACTGTAGTTTGCCGCTTTTCTTCAGCATCGTCCATAATTTTTTGGAATTCTGTCACAACCTTCCTAAATTTTTCTAAATCTTCAGAAGAATTAACCGATTCTGATCGTAACTGTCTTTGAGTTTTATCAATCTCCATGAATCTTTCAGGGGTTAAACCTTCTTTTTTGATCGCTTTAGCCATTTCTCGTTGCATGCTTGTTTCAATGCGTCGAAATTGCTTGATTACCTGCACAAACTGCTGTAACTCCAAGGGGGTTACTTCCGGACTGATGGCGGTTTCTGTTTCTATGGTTGGTGATATGGGTCCGTTGACATTGAGTTGACCATAGGCGACGGTAGAATTAATTAATCCTACTATCGTGATCACACCTCCCACCACAAGAGATTTAAACATATAATTGTTCCTTGATTCTCCTCGTTTATATTTCTAGTATAGTCGACGGCCTTCTATAGTTATTGTTCATCGATAATAGTATCTCGATCTAATAGTAAAAGGTCACGCAGTTTATCTGTATCCAATTCTGTCAACCATTGTTCTCCGGAGTCCACGGTTTGTTCGGCTAATTTTTGTTTATTTTCTAGCATTTCGTTAATTTTTTCTTCTAAGGTTCCTGTGGAAACGAATTTATGCACTTGAACGTTGCGTTTTTGTCCTAAACGAAATGCTCTATCTGTTGCTTGATTTTCTACTGCGGGGTTCCACCAGCGATCGATATGAAAAACATGATTAGCGCGGGTTAAGTTTAATCCGGTTCCCCCCGCTTTTAAGGATAGAATAAAAATTCTCGGACCGTTAGGATCTTGTTGAAAGCGATCGATCATTTCTTGTCTTTGAACTCTACGGGTGCCACCATATAAAAAGAGAACATCGTCTTGGAATTTTTTTTGTAGATAGGGTTGCAAAAGTTTTCCCCATTCAGAAAATTGGGTAAAGATTAAAGCGTGATCCCCTTCTTGGATTAATTCTTCTAGCATTTCTTCTAGTCTTAATAATTTGCCAGATTGTTGTGCTGTTTTTAAAGTCTTTTGCTTGAGAAAATGGGCAGGATGGTTACAAATTTGTTTCAGTTTTAAGAGTAAACTTAAAATTAAGCCTTTTCGTTCTATTCCTGTTTTTTCTTCGATTTCTGCTAGGGAATTATCCACTAATTGTTGATAAAGTTCTGCTTGTTCTGAGGATAAACCACAAAAGACAGTCATTTCTTGTTTTTCGGGTAAATCTTGGATAATAGTTTTATCTGTTTTTAATCTTCTAAGAATGAAAGGACGGACTAGAGAACGCATAGTTTGTAGTGATTCCTTATCCCCATATTTCTCAATAGGAGTGGCAAAACGACGGCGAAAAAATTGTTGTGTCCCGAGAAATCCTGGGTTAAGAAAATCAAGGATAGACCATAATTCCGTTAAACGATTTTCTACGGGAGTACCTGTTAAAGCAATACGAAACTGTGTGGAAAGTTGGCGTACTGCTTGAGATTGTTTTGCTTGAGGATTTTTAATATTTTGTGCTTCATCTAAGACAATACCTTGCCATTCTACCTGTTCAAAGCTTTTGATATCTCGATAAATTAGGGAATAGCTGGTAATGACAACATTTTTTTGATTCACTTTTTTGACAAATGCTTTCCCTTTGCTACGTTTATCTCCATGATGAATCAAAGTAGAGATGTTTGAGGCAAATTTTTGTACTTCTCTTTCCCAGTTATTTAAGACAGAAGTGGGACAAATAACTAAGGTGGGTTTCTCTAACATTTCTTCACTTTTTAGATGTAAGAGAAATCCAATTAGCTGTGGGGTTTTTCCTAACCCCATATCATCTGCGAGACAAGCACCTAATCCCCATTTTTCTAAAAAAGCTAACCAACCTACACCCCTTTGTTGATAGGGACGTAATTGACCTTTAAATCCTGTTGGATTTTCAATAATAGGGATAGATTGATTATTATTTAAAGCATTAATTAAGTTAGCTAAGTCTCCTTTCACTTCAAAGTTAGTTATGGGAAGTTTGGCAATACTTGAACTATCTCCTGTACTGAAGCGTAAAGCATCTTCTACGGAAAGTTTTAAGGGGTCATAGGATTTATTTAATATATCCTGTGCTGCTCTTACATCAGAGGGTTGTAAAGCAATCCATTCTCCTTTTACTTCTACTAATGGGGACTTTTGAGCTAACAATTTTTCAAAGTCTTTTTTTGATATAGTTTTATCACCAACTGCTACATTTAGCTTGTACTGTAATAAGCTTTTTAAGCTAAGTCTTTGTCCTTTGTTTGCTTTGACTTCTGCTGTTAAACTAATCCCTAAGCGTTTTTCTTCCACACCTTTTTCTAAACTAGATGGTAACACTACTCCTAAGCCATTATCTTTGAGAATATTAGATATAGAGCGAATAAACTCATAAACTTGTATAGGATCTAATTGGCAAAAACTAGGGTTAGCTTCTTGTAGACTAGTTTCAATTAAATAATATAGACGTGAGGCCAAACCTAGTCCTTTTAGTAAGGTTTCTTGAGGATTATTAATTGTTCTTTTATTCCAGATTAAGCTAGTAACAGGACTGTTCCAGAGAACATTAGCAGGAATCAGAAATTTAGAATCGTCTAAAGCTTGGAGACAGTAGTTTAAACGCCAATTACTTTGCTCTAATTTTTTGTTATTTTTTTCTGGTGTTTCTAGTTGAAAGCAAACCCTAAACTGATTAAGTTCTAGTTTTGGGTTACTAGAACTAATAATATATTGATCTAGAGAAGATGTCCAATTACTGAGAGTATTATTTAGTCCCTTTACTTCCAATTCAGCTACTTCAAATGTTGGTGAATTTTTAGTTAAAGACTGTAACCACTTTTGTACGAATGAATTAGGATTAACGGAAATATCTGAGGATTGACTAATTTGTTGATTAATGATAGCAGAAATAAAATCAAAGATAATAGTTTGCCTGAGGAAAGAATAGGAGAAGTTATTTTCAATTAAATTATGATGAGCAAGACAAATATTAGGTATATTCTGCATAAATTTAGAGAACCTTCTTTGATCCACTAAACTGTCTAGCAAAGGATACCATAATCCATAACAGCCATTTTCCTGTTGTTCAATTCCTGGTAAATATTTACCTCGAGTTAATAAGTCCAGACTCCAACGGTATAGATGTGTCCAGAATATTAAGTCGTCTCCCATAAAATTTTCATTATCATTCGTCATTCCCAATGGAAGCTGACTTAAAATGTACAATAACTTTTCAATATTTAATTTAATACCTTCAATTTTGCACCCAATAAACTGTATTTCTTCTGCAAAACTTTTATCTTGTAATTCATTGGAAAGCAAAGGAATAACCTGCTTGTGTTTGGCAACAAACTTACCTGGTAAGTAAAATACATTAGAAACCGATTCAATACTTTTTTTGTCTATTAGTTTATTATTTTTGATATTTAGTTTTTTTATTATCTCTTCTTTATCTACAGCAAATGGATAAATCAAAGTAGAATCATCCGATGGAATCTCATTGGTTAGCGATCGCCAAGTTTCTCCCCAAATGAAAAAGTATTTTTCTTGTCCTTCTTTAATCCAAGTTCCGTGTAAAATTGTCATATTTTTACCTGTTTATTTCATGATTAGGCTATCATTGTTACAATGCTAACTATTATCCTCTAATTCATTTTTGAGGATAGCGGTTTGCAAGAAAATTTTTACACCACCCTAACTTTACAGTATAGCAAGAGTTGATCGCTCCTTCGGGTCAAGGAATCACGAGTCAGAATTCAGGAGTCAGGAGTCAGTAGTCAGAATTAATATTAATTTGTAATACTTCGCTCTAAAAATGGAGAACAAAACTAGTCAAATACTATGATAAATTTTGCCAAGATAAGATTAATTGTTGTGGGAAAAATAAAAAAAACCTGGATTCGTGAAGGTATAAATATTTATCTTAAACGTCTTCCTAAGTTGGTGATTCAAGAGATAAAAGATTCAACACCAATAAAAGAAGGCGAGCAAATTTTATCAATGCTCAAATCAAGAGACTATTTAATTATTTTAACCGAAGAAGGACAGCAATATACAACTATAGACTTTACCAATTTTTTGAACCAAATAAACTCCCACAATGTAGTTTTTGTTATTGGAGGAGCAGAAGGAATTAGTCAAAAACTCAAACAACAGGCATCCCTACAACTAAGTTTATCCCCAATGACATTCCCTCACGAAGTTGCACGCTTGTTGTTAATTGAACAATTATATCGTGCCAAAACAATTTTACAAGGAAGCAATTATCACAAGTTTTAAAATTGATTATTTTTCGCAGATCAATGATAATAAATAAGGAACCGTCAAACCCAAAAGAAGGAATAAATGCTTAAAGCTGGAATCGTTGGACTCCCTAACGTCGGTAAATCGACTCTATTTAATGCTCTTGTTGCTAATGCTAAAGCAGATGCAGCTAACTTCCCCTTTTGTACCATTGAACCCAATGTTGGGGTAGTTTCGGTTCCAGATGAACGTTTAGCTGTCTTAGGAGAACTTTCTAAGTCTGCAAAAATTGTCCCCACTCGCATCGAATTTGTGGATATTGCAGGTTTAGTCAAAGGTGCATCCAAAGGAGAAGGACTAGGTAACCAATTCTTAGCTAACATAAGAGAAGTGGATGCTATTGTCCATGTAGTGCGCTGTTTCGATGATGATGATATTATTCATGTATCAGGTTCGGTTGACCCAGGTAGAGACATCGAAGTAATTAACTTAGAACTAGCTCTCGCTGACCTCGCCCAAACCGAAAAACGCCTAGAACGAGCAAAAAAGCAAGTTAAGGGCAAAAAAGAAGCCCAAGAAGAAATACCAGCCTTAGAGAAGCTTCTCGCTGCCCTCAACGAAGGAATTGGAGCGCGTCACGTTGAGCTAACAGAGGAAGAAGAAGAATTAATTAAGTCCTTGGGACTTCTCACCCGTAAACCGATTATATATGCAGCCAATGTGTCAGAGGATGACCTAGCTACCGGAAATGATTGGGTTGAGGAAGTGAAAAAAATTGCAGCCGCCGATAAAGCAAAAGTAGTAATTGTTTCGGCACAAGTGGAATCAGAATTAGTGGAAATTCCCGACGAAGAAAAAGCCGATTATTTAGACGCTTTAGGGGTCAAAGAAGGGGGTTTACAATCTTTAATTAGAGCAACTTATGAATTACTAGGACTGAGAACCTATTTGACCACAGGACCCCAAGAAACTCGCGCCTGGACCATTAATGCAGGGATGAAAGCACCCCAGGCAGCAGGTGTTATTCACACAGATTTTGAACGAGGATTTATTCGCGCTGAAACTGTCTCTTACGAAGATTTAGTGGCCTGCAAAACCATGACAGTTGCTAAAGAAAAAGGTTTAGTGCGTAGCGAAGGGAAAGAGTATGTGGTAAAAGAAGGGGATGTAATGTTATTTCGCTTTAATGTTTAATTACGCAAGATAATTATTAAAAATACTCCTACATTTCGTCATTTCTTAAAGGTTCTCCCAATAAACTCAAGTTTAGAACATGACCCCCTGTAACTAAATAAGTCGTGTCTGCGATCGCCCCTAGTTTACGGGTCAAAAATCCCAAACGATCGCGGAATAATCTTCCCAGAGGATAGGCCGGAACTACACCCCAACCGGTTTCTTCTGCCACAAAAATGATGTCCACAGTTGCTTGTTGGGTACTATTTAAGAGGCGAATGACTGTATTTTGCCAAGTCTCTTCATTTTCTTCTAACCCATTGGCTACCCAAGTTCCCAAAGAATCAATCAATAGACAACAAGGGGGTTTTGCTTGTTTAACAGTGGAACAGAGATCGTAGGGAACAGATAAAGTTTGCCAATGAGAAGGGCGACGGAGGCGATGATTTTCGATGCGTAGCTGCCATTCAGGATCATCAGGGTTTTCTAAGGCAGTGGCCACATAAATAACAGGTTGATCCTGTTTCTTAGCCAAAGTTTCGGCCCATTCGCTTTTTCCTGAACGACTAGGCCCCGTCACCAAGATATGTTTAGGCATTAATTCCCATTACTGCGACGTTTGTGGTCTTGAATAAAAGATTCAACTAAACTAACATCTTCGTTAGAACCGATAATTAAAGGACTTCTAGCGTGAAGTTTATCGGGAACAATATCTAGTATGGGTTTAACTCCATTACTTGCTTTTCCTCCTGCTTGCTCCACTAAAAAGGCTAATGGGGCGGTTTCGTATAATAATCTTAGTTTTCCTTCCGGATTCTTCATGGTTCCAGGATATAAAAACACCCCACCTTGCATCAAAATTCGGTGAATATCTCCTACTAATGCTCCACTATAACGGGCGGTGTATCCTTCGTGACGATGAACATAACGAGTATAGTCCCTAATGGCTTCATCCCACTGCCAAAAGTTTCCTTCATTGGTACTATATACAGGCCCATGATTGGGAATTTTTATATTTTCTTGAGCTAAGATGAATTCCCCTAAACTGGGGTCTAATAAGAAGGAATGAACACCGTTACCAATAGTATAGACCAACATGGTAGACGGTCCATAAACAATATAACCTGCCCCCAGTTGTCCTCGTCCATCTGTTAGTAAGTCAGCACCTTCTCCATCTAAATCATCTCCTGTTTGTTGGCGAATGGCAAAGATAGATCCCACATTCAAGTTAATGTCCACATTAGACGAACCGTCAATAGGGTCATAAAGTAGTGTATAACGACCAACAGGACAATTTTCAGGAATATAGTAGGGTTTTTCCATTTCTTCAGAGGCCAAACGACAGACTAACCCACTTTGTTTGAAAACGGAGATAAAAACATCATTGGCATAAACATCCATCTTTTTGACGGACTCTCCTTGCACATTGGTTTCTCCTGTAAAGCCTAAAACGTCGGCCATTAAACCTGCCCGACTGAGACGACGAGAAACCAGTTTACCAGCTAAGGCAATCCGATTCATAATAGCACTGAGATCCTGCGCTTCTGGAGAGAAACTATGAAGCTGTTGCAAAATGTGCCTTGAAAGGGTTGTACACTCACGATCAAGACTATATTCAGGGATCGCAGGGGTTTGTATGCTGGTCATAATAAAAAAAATTTACACTATCAATCAACGGGTTTACTGAGGCTACTATTAATGCTAAGTCAAGGATAGGAAGACTCCCAAATAACTTTAGATGAATTTCAGGTTAGGATTATAGCGAAGTCAGAAGTTGTTTTTGAGGACTTTTATGAATGTTTAGAATTGAATTCGCAAAAAAGCAAGCCTGGGAAAACGAGTTGGATATTCCTAAATGTGAAATTTTGCTGGAAAAAATTAGAGAAAATTTTAACGTTAAGATTATCGAAAAGTACGAAATTATTTTCTATCTTAGCTTAACCGGTTTGTATAACGCAGAGGACATCGCAGAAATTTTTGGTCATAGTCCCAAAAATATAAATGCTGACTTCAACAAAAATTTAGGTCACTACATTAGGTCATATCTTGAATTAGAGGATACTGATCGAGTCGGTATTACTAGCATTAGAAGAATTCTGTATAAAGCAGGATATTTCAAAGAAATCTATTCACCAAATCCAATTATAAATATTCGTCGTACCAGTAAATATTGATAAAATTAAATTAGATAAAAATGAATAGTAACAACCCTTTTGATCAACGTTTAAATCGTCCTAATCGTGATATGTCTTTACTGATAGAAGGCATAAAAAATGAGCAAGATATAGACAAGCGTTCACACTATATTAGAAAATTAGATGAATATTATGGACTGCAAGCTTTGCCGTTTTTTCTTGAAATGAAACAGAACATAGATCAAGAGGATGAATTTATAAAGTATGAAATCGAATTAAGTTTGCAAAAGGCAATAAAGAATCCTTATTTAAATGTTGACTTCATCTTAGAAAACTTAGTTACAGAGGATAATTATAAAGCTTTTGAGAGATTACAACAGTCTCCTGATATTCCACGGATTCTGATTGATTCAAATTTACTTGAAGAGTTTTTATTGAGAGAAAAGACCACTCGCTTTGATGATGCTAATCAAGTTATTGAATATATCCTATCTGGAAAAATACACTCTTGTATCGGAGTTAAAGGTGTGAGGTATATCTGGTCTAGCATGAGGGAACATAGAGGGCAACCATTTGCTAATAAGATGGTGCTTGAACTGCTGAATAAGTTCACTATTTGTAGAATAGATCAAAACGATATCCAACTAAATAAATACCCTACCCTTAGTATCCCAACAGTGACTCAAATCGCAATTGCGAGAAAATATAACTTGGATGGGATTATTACCCTAAGATATAAGGATTTTATTGGTAGCGACTATTCTTATATTTACTCACCGCAAATGTTTGCTAAAGCTATAGAAGATCCAAGCTTGAGTTTACTTTCTATTACAGAAAAACTCACAAAATTGTATCATTCAGATACTATTGAACAAAAGAGACAAGAACTTGATCGTAAATTAGAAGGTAAATCACAATCAATTTATGATTTATGGAATAAAGGAACATTACCACTTTTTAATGGGTGGAGAATTGAAAAATTTGATATTCTAAGTTCCTCTAATAACTTAACTTCTGCTACTGTTATCTTAGGCGACGAACAAGATAAAGAGAGGTATAAAGCATCTGCTTTTAAAACTGGTTCTATTAATGCACTTTTTACCGCTTTTGATGACGCTTTGGAGAATATTATCGAGAAGAAGAAACATCAGTTTGAAGAAATATACGTTGCCAATATCACAGGTGGTAGAGAAGGAAAAGTAACTGTCCAAGCTGTTGTTAAAACAGGTAACAGCAAGATAGTTAAAATCCACAGTCATGAAAATATCATCAAAGCTTACTTTTTTGCTTACATCAAAGCGATTATTGCTATTTATGCTCCCGATGAATATGAATCCGAGGTTCATAGTCAAGAAGAATTAACGACTTTGCATCAAATTGGTAGAAGAGATTTTCATCAACTTAACTTCACTAAACTTGACTTTAGTGATTGCGATGCAGATTTAGGCGACTCTAACCTCACAGAATGCAATTTTAGTGAGGCTAATTTATCTGGTGCCAACCTAATTAATACTAACTTAGAAGGTGCTAATTTCAGCTATGCTGACTTAACTAAAGTTCAGCTTGATACCAATAATCTAACGTTGTTCAAAGCAACAACTTTAAGTAACACTAAGTTTCCAGAAATTTGTTTTCCTGCTAGTGATGAATCACGCATTGATATAGTTAGTCATTTACTGAAACAAGCTAATACTGAGATTAGTCAGTATAAAATTTTTGCACTTCATCGTATGAGTACACCTACATGGTGGCTAACTGATTTGGGTGAAAAATTTTGGCAACTTAATCAACAATTATTAAAGAGAGGTATTCCAATCCAAAGACTGTTTATTCTGCCCACTGATCCCCAACAAAAACACCTAGAGATATTAAGGATGCAAAAAAATGCAGGTGTTATTGTTAACTTTATCTGTCAGCGTAATGTCAAAAATACTGACCAGGATGACTTGAGAAAAACTAACTTACTCGTGTGCGAAAATTTATCAGTTAAGGAGAATTCTTTTGCCACCAAAATGATTTTTCCTGAACAACAAGAGTCAGAAGGTTACATTTCATTCAAGCAACAAGACATCAAGGAGAACAAAGAGCGATTCTCAAAACTTTGGCAGTATCTTCTCAAAAAGCCAGGGGTCACTCGCTGCGAAAACTTAGGCCAAACAT
>NZ_JARVCN010000022.1:0-45981 GCF_038442745.1 Crocosphaera sp. Alani8 | reverse complement strand
ATCTTTGTCCCCTAACTTTCGGCGAGTCCCCCCAGACTTTTTGAGAAGCTTCCTTGGATCAGTCAAATCATCTTGTATACGTTTAAATATTTCACGATATCTCCCATAACTTTTTTCGTATTTATTGGTCGTTGGTTTACGGATTTTTGTCCCTAAACGTATTTTGATTTTTCCTGATAAATGTTCAGCTAAACTATCAAATAAAGACCAGGCTGCAAATAATCTTCCTTCTGTCGAACATTGTTTAAGCAATTTTTCAATCTCTTGAGTGGTTTTTTCTCCTTCAAAAGTAGTAGCAATATCTCTCAGAGAATACAGCAATGAAGAAAACGCTTTATTAGCCAAATGTCGCCATTCTTCTGATGTTTCTAAACAAGAATCACGATATCTATTCGGAACAACCATTGCACCCTGTAAAAAACTATTGACGTGTTGATAAGATTCTTCTCTTATCCAAGTATCTTTGGTTTCATTAAAGGATTCTAAAGTAACAATAGGATAAAATAATTCATCTAATTTAGGTTGAGCAAGATCAACTTCATCTACTATAAATAAATCAGTGCTTAATGCTAAATATTCCAAAATTGTAATGTTTTCTTTTAAAGCATGGCTGGATACTTTTTTATGAATAAATCCTGGTAATGTTCCGACAATTAACTGCGCTTCTTCTAATTTTTTAGCGGTAATATGTTGAGGACAAACACCAACTAAGGGACAATCATATTTTTTCTTTTTTGGATCATTAACATCTTCTAATTGATTAAAACAAGGTTGTTTATTTCTTTTGTTTGTAGTTGACTGTGGAATTGATGGGGTTGCTAATGCAAATAAGGGACAAGATTGACTTAACCATTTAAAACCTGGATGAGTAAAAGACTGTTTTTTATTATCAAACATAATTGCTTGATTTAAGCGACTTAAATGTTTATGTCGTTCAGAATTACCAATGATAGGAACAGCTTTAATGTTTGTTTTTTGAGCAAAATCTAACCAATCTTGAACTTCTCCCACACTATTAGTTGCAATAGTAATCCTTTTATTTTTTTCAATTAAAAGAGTAATTAAAATTTCAATTAATGTTGATTTTCCGCTCCCAGTGGGACCCAAAATATGACTTTCTCCATCAATATATATCTCTTCAGTTTCTTTATTATTCTCTATATCCCAATAATGAGAATTATTGATAATTTCTCCCGCATCATACTTGAGAACTTCTTTTAACTCCCGTCCTTTATTAACCAATTTTTCAAGAGTTATTCTAATTGATTCATGATTATTACTTAAATTCATACTTGGAATACCGTTTTGATATTGTTTTCCTATACTAGCAATCTTATCTGTAATTTTTACTAGTCTTATTTCTTCCGAATTAATCTTAAATTGATAATCTCCTTTCGGTGCAGGATTGTATTTTTTTGTATCAAATTCAAGTCTTTGATTTAGGACACTTTCATAAATCTCATAACGATTCGTAAACATATCATTAGTTAGACGAATACAGTTATTTTCATAATCAATTTGAAATCCTAAACAGCTATTACTTTGTTCAGCAAGATCATTATAATTTCTTAGGGCAATTTCCCAACTAATAGAACTACGAAATTCTGACACTAAATGACGTAAATGTTTAATAATTTTCCACTGCTGATTATTAATTCTTGTTTCTCGATAACCCTGCATTAATAAATGAGCCTTTTGTATTGGATGTTGAGGAAAATACGTATGTAAAGCGTATAACATTAATTCGGTACGAATAAAATTAGTTCGCTGAGAAACATGGTTTTCAAACTGTTTACTTAGTTTTTTAAGCCAACTACTTGAATCTCTCATTTTAATTCCTTCTTGATGCGCTTAATTAAGTCTGATTCTGAAATTAAATCAATATTACCTTGATATTTGCTTTTGAAAATTGCTTGATCTTGAAGCTTCCTAAGTCGATAGTCTGGAACCACAAAAAATGATTTACATTGACCAATATTAGGAATTTTATCTTGATTTAACTCTCTGGCTAATTTCCTTGCATTTCCCCAATCTTTAGCATCAATTGCCCAAATTTTACCATCAGGAAAAGTAACTTTTAGATCAGCTTTATCTAATTCTGGCCACAATTCTACTTCTAATTGCATTTCCTTAATTTTTTCTTCCAGGCGCAATTCAATTAAAGATGGTCTATAGCAGTTCCCATACTTGTGAGGTACAGAAGTTATCTCTTTGAGGCAGAAGGCAGGGGGCAGGAGGCAGAAGTTAGGTGTACCTCATGAGTCCGAGAAACGCTATAATTAAACACCTAACAGTATCAGAAGTAGGTGCCTTATATATTTTTTGATCCAAAGGTTCACAACATCCTTTAATTTCTCTCGCCGCACAGTATAAATAACCACCACATTTTTTACATAGTGGCTTATCATTAGACTGCGAAGGTGTTTCTTGATAAGCTTCTTCTAATAAGTCTTTAATTGTTTTAATTTCAGGATATTTCTCTATTAATAATGCTTCATCAAATTCACAAGGAAAAGGATGTTCTGCTATAAAACGACGAAATACACTATAGGTTTGATAGGGTAAGTCATATTTTGTAATTTCTTCCATCAACCGAGGAATATAACTTTGATTATTATCAATTTCTAAGCTTAAACTATACTCAATTGCATAATCTTCGCATTCCTCCGATGGTTTTGTCATATCCTCAATTAAAGGTTCATCAGGAAAATCAACCCACTGACAAAAATCTGGTTCAACTGCTTCTACTGACTTTCTCGCTGCTTCAACCATGCTGAGAATAGAAGGATGACGCATTTTCCTATCCCTCAATATCCATTTAATGCTTAATTGTTCAAAAGCTTCGTACAAAGGTTGAGGAAATGGCTGATAATCATTAACGAGATAAGCAGGTTCACCTTTATCAATGCGATCGCAAATATCCACTAATCCTTTACACAGTTTAATCAATAATATTTCTTCTGTTTCTTGTTTTCTCATATTTGATCATTAACAGAATAATACTACCAATAATAAGTCTTGATTAGTAAATTTGTTTTTAATTAACATTATTTTAATATTTTAATCATATTATCACTCTCATTTAATGAGAAGATGGGGGAGTATGGACTATTTTCGATAGTTTAATTCACTTTTTTAGCTAAGTTTATGACTAAGTTTTCTCCTGAAAGTTCAGCCGTTCAACAATTATATAATACCTATCCTTTTCCTCCTGAACCCCTATTAAATGAACCACCACCAGGGTATAATTGGCGATGGAATTGGATTGCCGCTTATAACTTTTGTACAGGGAGAAAACCAGTAACAGAAAATATCCGCATTTTAGACGCAGGATGTGGCACAGGAGTAGGTACAGAATACTTAATATTATTAAATCCCCACGCTGAAATTGTGGGAGTTGATATTAGTGAAAAAGCTTTAGAAATTGCTCAAAAACGCTGTGAACAATCTGGTGTTGCAACTAACCACAATCATCCCATCTCTTTTCATCATTTACCCTTAGAAAATGCTGATGAAATCCAAGGAGAATTTGATTTAATTAACTGTGTGGGAGTATTGCATCATTTACCCGATCCCATTGCAGGAATTAAAGCACTATCCAAAAAATTAGCCCCTGGTGGAATTTTCCATATTTTTGTCTATGCAGAGTTAGGAAGATGGGAAATTCAATTGATGCAAAAAGCTATTTCTCTCCTACAAGCCGAAACCAAAGGAGATTATAAAGATGGAGTTTTTGTGGGGCGAAAATTGTTTGAGACCTTACCAGAAAACAACCGAATTGTCAAGCAAGAAGAAAGATGGTCCTTAGAAAATCATAGAGACGAGTCTTTTGCAGATATGTATGTGCATCCCCAAGAAACTGATTATAATATTGATACTTTATTTGAATTAATAGAAGCATCGGGGCTAGAATTTATTGGTTTTTCTAACCCTCAATATTGGCAGTTAGATCGGTTAATTGGAGAGTCAGAAGAACTGATAAAACGAGGAGAAAAATTAAGCGATCGCCAACGATATCGACTGATAGAACTACTTGATCCAGAAAACATTACTCATTACGAATTTTTCTTAGGAAAACCCCCTATACTTAAGATAGATTGGTCAGAGGATGAAACCCTATTATCCGCTATTTGTGGGATTCATCCTTGTTTGCACGGTTGGCCAAGTCAAAGCTTACTTAATTATGATTATCAACCCGTTAGTTTAAATGATGCTGAATATAATTTCATGCAAAACTGTGATCAAAAATTAACTGTTAAAGAGATTTTAGCTAAGGTTTCTGTTGATTTAGAAATTGTGCGATCGCTACAAAAAAAACAATTAATTATTTTGACTCCAAATAATAGTTGAATTAAAAACTTTTTTAAACTGATGATCATAGTCAGCTTGCGCTTCACAAAAGTGTAGCATAAACATCTTGCTTGCTACCTTAATAGCTATTTGCTTAAAAATAGAAACATCTTTACAGTATAAGTATTTTTGTTACTTGTTTTAATTCATATTCAATCAAAAATCCCCCACCGAAAGGCAGGGGATTTATTACTTATTTCATGCTAACTAGAAAGTTATTTAGCCAAACTTACCAGCAGTAGAAGCAATTAGGAACGCCGCATAAGTCAGTACATAACCAATAGTAAAGTGAGCTAAACCAACCACACGAGCTTGAACGATAGAAAGAGCCACAGGCTTATCTTTCCAACGAACTAAGTTCGCTAAAGGAGTACGTTCATGGGCCCAGACAATGGTTTCAATCAACTCTTGCCAATATCCACGCCAAGAGATGAGGAACATAAACCCAGTAGCCCAAACTAAATGTCCAAAGAGGAACATCCAAGCCCAGACTGACAGGTTGTTGACACCATAGGGGTTGTACCCGTTAATCAACTGAGCGGAGTTTGCCCAGAGATAGTCACGGAACCAGCCCATTAAGTAGGTAGAGTTTTCGTTGAACTGAGCAACGTTACCGCTCCAAACTCCTAAATGTTTCCAATGCCAGTAGAAGGTTAACCAACCCAAGGTGTTTAACATCCAGAACATAGCTAGGTAGAAAGCATCCCAAGCAGAGATGTCACAAGTACCACCACGACCAGGACCATCACAAGGGAAGGAATAACCGAAGTCTTTTTTGTCGGGCATTAACTTAGAACCCCGTGCATCCAACGCACCCTTAACGAGAATTAAGGTAGTGGTGTGCAAACCAAGGGCGATGGCATGGTGAACTAAGAAGTCACCAGGTCCGATGCTCAAGAACAAGGAGTTATTACCACCGTTAATAGCGTCTAACCAACCCTGTAAATAAACAGGAGCAACAAAACCCCCGGTAGCTAAACTGTCAGGGTTAGATAAAAGAGTATCAAATCCATACAGTGCCTTACCAGAAGCTGCTTGTACAAACTGAGCAAATACAGGCTCAATTAAAATTTGCTTTTCAGGGGTTCCAAAAGCAACCACAACGTCGTTATGAACGTATAAGCCGAGGGTGTGGAAACCAAGGAAGAGAGACACCCAACTTAAGTGGGAAATAATTGCCTCTTTGTGTTCTAGCATCCGTGCTAAAACGTTATCTTTATTCGCTTCGGGATCGTAGTCACGAACGAAGAAGATAGCACCGTGAGCAAAGGCACCTGCCATCAAGAAGCCAGCAATGTACTGGTGATGAGTGTAGAGTGCAGCTTGGGTGGTGTAGTCCTTAGCAATGAAAGCGTAGGACGGTAAGGAATACATGTGCTGTGCAACCAAGGAGGTAATAACCCCTAAACTTGCCAATGCTAAACCAAGTTGGAAGTGTAAAGAGTTATTAACGGTGTCATAGAGGTTGCGATGACCTGCACCTAATTTGCCACTGGGGGGTTTGTGAGTGTTGAGGATTTCCTTGATGCTGTGACCAATACCCCAGTTAGTGCGGTACATATGACCAGCGATGATGAAGATTACTGCGATTGCCAAATGGTGATGGGCAATATCTGTCAGCCATAATGCTTCAGTTTGGGGATGGAAACCACCTAAAAAGGTCAGAATTGCAGTTCCTGCACCTTCTGCAGTTCCAAACACATGACCAGGGGTGTCAGGGTTAGCCGCATAAGCACCCCAATTACCAGTGAAGAAGGGGAGTAACCCGTCTGGATGAGGGGGGGTAAACAAGAAGTTATCCCAACCAACGTGCTGTCCGCGAGCTTCGGGGATTGCTACGTGAACCAAGTGACCAGTCCAAGCCAACGAGCTAACTCCAAATAAACCAGCCAAATGGTGATTTAGACGGGACTCGGCGTTTTTAAACCAGGCTAAGTTAGGACGGTACTTAGGTTGTAGGTGCAACCAACCAGCAAACAAGAATAAGGCAGACAAAATCAAGAGGAATATAGACCCTTGATAAAGATCACCGTTGGTTGTCATACCTATGGTGTAGAACCAGTGGTACACACCAGAGTAAGCAACGTTAACAGGAGAAGAAGCACCTGCTTGAGTAAAGGCGTCTATCGCACCTTGACCAAACTGGGGATCCCAGATGGCATGGGCGATGGGGCGAATGTTAAGGGGATCGGTAATCCACTGCTCGAAGTTACCTTGCCAGGCCACATGGAAGAGGGTGCCGGAGGTCCACAGGAAGATGATGGCGATATGACCAAAATGAGAAGCAAAAATCTTTTGATATAGATTTTCTTCGGTCATTCCATCATGGGTTTCAAAATCGTGGGCCGTGGCGATCCCGTACCAAATCCGACGAGTAGTTGGATCTTGTGCGAGGTCCTGGCTAAATTTTGGAAATTTAGTTGCCATAGCTTTTTAGGAAATTCTCCTCTCTAAAATAATGAGACAAATGCTCATTTTTTGATGTAATTCGGGTTTGTCGTAAACGACAGAGGGGGAAAACGGTGTTAACACCCTCTTTATCTTAAAAAGTTGAGGATAAAGGACTCAGAGCAAGAGTTGCTCCAGTGTCCTTTTACCCTAGATTAACCAATTGATAAGCTTCTTGCCAGGAAGAATGCCCAGGTGGTCACAATTCCTCCCAACAGATAGTGAGCTACACCAACTGCCCGACCTTGAACAATGCTCAAAGCACGGGGTTGAATTGAAGGTGCAACATTCAACTTGTTGTGAGCCCAAACAATTGACTCAATCAGTTCTTGCCAATAGCCACGTCCACTGAAGAGGAACATTAAGCTAAAAGCGAAGACAAAGTGTCCTGCTAGGAACATGATTCCATAAGCCGATAAGGCAGAGCCGTAGGAATTGATTACGTTAGCAGCCTGTGCCCAGAGGAAGTCTCTTAACCAACCGTTGATGGTAATAGCACTTTGGGCAAAGTTGCCGCCTGTAATGTGGCCAACGTAACCATTTGGTGCAACGCTTCCCCAGACATCCGATTGCATTTTCCAACTGAAGTGGAAAATCACAATAGATAAGGAGTTGTACATCCAGAATAATCCTAAGAACACGTGATCCCAACCAGAAACTTGGCAAGTACCGCCCCGTCCTGGACCATCGCAGGGGAAACGGAATCCTAATTCACTCTTATCAGGAACGAGGCGAGAACTACGAGCGTAGAGAACACCTTTAAGAAGAATTAAGGCAGTTACATGGATGGTGAAAGCATGGATGTGATGAACCATGAAATCAGCTGTTCCTAGGGTGATGGGCATCATAGCCACTTTCCCTGCAACCGCTACGGTTTCACCGCCAAATGCATAACTAGCTGTGGCTAACGCATTGGGGGCAGTTGCGCCAGGGGCTAAGGTGTGCATGTTTTGTACGAACTGCGCAAAGATGGGTTGCAACTGAATGGCGGAGTCCGAGAACATATCTTGGGGACGGCCTAAAGCTCGCATGGTGTCATTGTGGATGTAAAGTCCGAAGCTATGGAAGCCTAGGAAAATACAAACCCAGTTGAGATGGGAAATAACCGCATCCCTGTGACGTAGCATCCGATCTAAAAGATTGTTGACGTTCTTTGCAGGATCATAGTCCCTAACCATGAATATAGCTGCGTGCGCTCCTGCACCTACTATCAAGAATCCACCAATCCAAGTGTGATGAGTAAACAAGGATAATTGGGTTCCGTAGTCAATCGCTTGATACGGGTAAGGTGGCATGGCGTACATATGGTGAGCCACGATGATGGTTAATGAACCTAACAGTGCTAGGTTTAGGGCTAACTGAGCGTGCCAAGAGGTGGTAAGGATTTCATATAAACCTTTGTGTCCTTCTCCTGTGAACGGTCCTTTGTGAGCCTCAAGAATTTCTTTCATGCTGTGGCCAATACCCCAGTTGGTGCGGTACATATGACCAGCAATGATGAAGAGGACGGCGATGGCCAAGTGATGGTGCGCTGTATCAGAGAGCCATAAACCACCGGTTACGGGGTTTAGTCCACCTTTAAAGGTTAAAAAGTCTGAATAGACTCCCCAGTTCAAGGTGAAGAAAGGGGTTAAACCTTCGGCAAAACTTGGATACAACTCGGCCATTTTGCTGACATCGAGAAATTCGTGGGGCAGAGGAATGTCCTCAGCAGCAACCCCTGCGTCCAACAGCTTGTTCACTGGCAAGGAAACATGAATTTGGTGACCCGCCCAAGATAGGGAGCCTAATCCTAGTAATCCTGCTAAGTGATGGTTCATCATGGATTCCACGTTTTGGAACCACTCCAATTTGGGAGCCCGTTTGTGATAATGGAACCATCCAGCGAACAACATTAAGCCAGCCATCACTAAGCCACCGATGGCGGTACAGTATAGCTGGTAACTGTTGGTGTAGCCCGACGCTCTCCACAGGTAGAATAGGCCAGAGGTAATCTGGATACCGTGGAAACCGCCACCCACATCGCCGTTCAAAATCCCTTGGCCTACGATAGGCCAGACGACCTGGGCGCTGGGTTTGATTGCAGTTGGGTTGTTTAACCAGGCTTCGTAATTAGAAAATTTTGCGCCATGAAAATACATGCCGCTTAACCAGACGAAGACTACGGCCAAATGACCAAAGTGCGCGCTAAAAATCTTTCGCGAAATATCTTCTAAATCGCTGGTTTGACTATCAAAATCGTGTGCGTCGGCGTGAAGATTCCAAATCCAAGTTGTGGTTTTGGGTCCTCTGGCCAAGGTACGGTCAAAGTGTCCTGGTTTGCCCCACTTCTCAAAGGAAGTAGGAACCGGATCAACATCAACTGTTACCTTAGCCTTAGCCTCAGTAACATCTGCCATGAGTGTTCTCCTCTCTCGACAATAAAATTTAAGGTTTTCCTATTGAGGACATTGTAATAGAACATTAGCAAAAATAGAATATTTTGCTTTTTTTGTGATTGCGTCTAATTTGCCCGATTCAGTTTTGTTTCAGGCAGGGCATCCGTATTTGATCATAAATCTTTAATGTCTTTTTTGTTGAGAAAACTTAACAATAGTTAAAATTAGGTTTATCTTCCATCTGTACTTGCTTCCCAAAACGACAAAAAAATACACAAAGTCAAGTTTTTCGCCCTTTAATTTACAAAAGGTAATGTTTTAAAATATTTTTTTAATAAAAGGTTGAAAGAAGACAGACTTTTTTGGTAGAGGTCGCTTCCTCTTTACTATTAATTCAACAAAAACCGTTTGATAGCGACGGCTACTCCATCTTTCTCCACATCAACAGTTACCCATTGGCTGACTTGTTTTACTGCTTTTGGTGCATTGCCCATTGCTACACCTAGTCCCACGTATTCCAGCATTTCTAAGTCGTTAAAATTGTCACCGATCGCCATTACTTGATCAGCTCTTATTTGCAACAACTCTTCGGCTAAAAAACGCACCCCAAAACCTTTGCTTGCTTGGGGATGGGTAGCTTCAAAATAAATAGGAGTTGACTGGGTTAAATAAAGTTTTTCACGAGTATAAACTCGTTGTAAATCCGACAATAACTTTCCAATAGATTTGGGTTTCCCGATCGCCAAAATTTTTGTAGTTTCTTGTTTCAAAATAGATCGTAAGTCTTTAACAATAATCGGTTCTATTCCAGATCTTTGACGATAAATTTCTGTTCTTGCTGTAATCTCTTCTACATACAAACGATCATCAATATAGCAATGAATTTCTAGTTTATCTAACCATTCTGGTTTCTGAAAATAATCCAGTAATTCATAAGCGATGTTAGAATCAACGGGAAAATGATGGTGACGAACTCCAGTCAAAGGACATTGAATCCAAGCACCGTTATAAGCAACAATCGGTAAATCAGAAGCGATTAACTCATGAAACCGCTTGGCAGAATGATACATTCTTCCCGTTGCTAAAGCTACTCTAATACCCTGACTTTGTACTAATTTTAGTGCTTTTTTAACCCCATCACTGACTGTATTAGATTTACCGGCAATTGTATTATCAATATCAAGAACTAAAAGACGAATATCCATAAACCATTAATCACCTGAACTAACAAAAAGAAATATGAAATAGATAACCTTATCTGCTTAGAAATTCTATGGGGTAAAATACTCTCATACATTGAAACTCAGTCTTTAAAACGATGAAATCAACGCCAATCGAACCAACTTGAAAAGAGGCGAAATTTCGCCTCTTTGCTAAATGTTAAATCACTGTTCCATCTGGAATAACAGCATTTTTGATGATCACAACAATCCCATTGCGAATATAGAAACCTTCATCTTCACGATTGGATTCTTCTATATTCTCTTTGTTAACAATGGTGACATTGCTACCGATGCGTGCGTTTTTGTCGATGATGGCTCTTCTAATGGTGCTACTATGACCAATACCCACAGGGACTTTACCCTCACTCAGCATAGACTGACGAGTATCCAAAGACTCATAAAAATCTGCTCCCATAAGCAAAGAATCTTCAACTACGCAATCGGTTTCGATACGACTACGAATTCCTAAAACCGAGTTATGTATGCGACAGTCTTTGATCATACACCCTTCACTAATCATGGATTCCGTAATGTTGGAATTGAGAATCTTGGTAGGGGGTAAGTTGCGCGCACGAGTGTAAATAGGAGCCTTTTCGTTGTAGAAGCTAAAACTAGGTCTTGGCTGACGATTAAGAGCCAAATTAGCCTCGTAGAACGATTCCATGGTCCCGATATCTTCCCAATAACCCTTAAACAAATAGGCCTGAAGATTATAGTCTTTGGCAGAACCAGGGATAATCTCTTTACCAAAATCCGTTTGTTCGGGGTTATTTTTAAGTAGATCGGTTAATGCCTTTTTATTGAAGACATAGATACCCATAGAGGCAATGTAGGGACTTTCTTTCGCCTGTTCTGGGTTCAATCCTAAAATTGAAGTATCAACCTGCATTTGCTTCAAAGCATCCCCTTCGGGTTTTTCAGAAAAATCCACAACGCGCCCGTTGTCGTCAATTTTCATCAATCCAAAGCTAGATGCGCGCTTTTCATCGATGGGAACCACAGATAGAGTAATATCTGCCCCAGTTTCCTGATGTCGTCTAACAAAATCGCTGTAGTCCATGCGATAGAGATGATCACCAGACAAAATTAAATATTGATCCACGTCCCATTCATCGAATAACCAGAGATTCTGACGCACAGCATCTGCTGTTCCTTGGAACCAACGGGGGTTTTCTTTTGTTTGTTGCGCGGCCAATACTTCTACAAACCCATCGCTAAAGTTTGTAAAGTTATAGGTGCGTGTTAGATGTCGATTTAAAGAAGCGGAGTTAAATTGAGTTAAAACGTAGATTTTGAGTATTTCTGCGTTAATACAATTACTAATGGGAATGTCGATTAAACGGTATTTTCCTGCTAAGGGAACAGCCGGTTTCGCCCGTAACTTAGTTAAGGGATACAAGCGCGTCCCTGCGCCTCCACCGAGTATGATTGCTAGAACTTTCTTCACAAGATAACCTCGCGATTGCCTGTTATATCTCTCAAGTCAAGTTTAGGACTGTGGGGGACAAATGGGAAGTGTTTAGGGAGACAGAGAGACAGAGATAGTGTGGCAAGAGTTTATGTTTTAACCTATGTAAATCAAAACTGAAGCGCAATGGAATAGTTCTGTTAGAATTCGTCATAGAAGTGAGTCAAAATATAGGCCAGGGCAAAAGTATCTAAAATATCAACAGAATTAAATTATAATTGAGTTGAGATTAGAAATTAGAATCTTAATCTCCAATTTGTTTGCGCTCTCTCTTCATTTCAACGCAAGAGACTCATTAGCTACAAAACTTCTTTTGTTAGGCAGGAAACCTGGCGTAGGTGAGAGATAATGAGAAAAAGTCCTTTTTAATGAGAGGAAATCAAATTACGTCCAAAAATCACCCTCGTTGACCATTTTGAGAAATTAATTGACTCAAGGGTTGAGCGCACTAAAGACCATAAGCTGATTGATATTATTGTCATCCCCCTGCGTGTCATAATGTGTGGGGCGGATAACTTTGTGGCCAATTTTTAAAGGGGCTATGGCAAACGGATTTGGGATTACCCCATAGTCATAAAAGAGTTATCATCCCTCGATTTCAAATGGACGGATCTCACCCTCTCGTCTTTTTCTGGTAGGATAAGCTAAAATTGCTCGCGATACGTTTGCCAAATTTTAGTAATAAATTGATATAACTTTTCCCTAGCAATGGAATTATTATCTAGGGAATAATCTGGACTACTTAACTGACTTAATAAAGGAATTAATTCTGTATCTAAAGCAGGTTGAAATAGGTTAATAGGATATAATAAATCAGAGGTTGATCGTACATCTGTTAATAATTTTGGGGTAAATGATTGTTGATTAAATTCTCCTTCTTTGCCTAAATCTGCTAAATATAGGGGACGAACCCAACACAATTTACGAGATTCTACTACTTGAATCACCTCGCAATAAAGACGATGGTAGTTATCAGCTAAATAAACAATTTGTTGAGGAGTAAAAACGCAATCTTCACCCATTATTGTAATAATTTATTTTCAACTATTAATGATAGTTTCGTGTTCAAGCATCTCACGAAAGCGGATTTCATCACGATGAGGATCAGCGCGACTGACCTGTACATTGATGCGATCGCCTAAAGACACGGAACGCTCAAAACGATGAGGTAATTCTAACCCCAATTCTTCCAAGAGAATCACCCCTAACCCTTCATCTTCCCTTAACCAGCGTAAAACTAATCCTTGCCAAACTTGATCGGCGTTACGACGCAAAAATTCTAACCCCCAGTAACGGTTCGTTTGTCGTTCAACTAGGGATGCTTCTTGTGCTGACAGGGTAACGCTATATAAAATTTGTTGCATCATGTCCAGAGAAAAGGGTAGTTCATCCCCTCTCAGATGAGCCTTTAGTTGAAAATGAGTCAATAAATCCGTGTAGCGACGAATAGGAGAAGTTACTTGAGTATAGTTGTCTAAACCTAAACTAGAGTGACGACTAGGCAGGGTTCCCATTTCGCTGCGGGGCATACAACGGCGCAAAGCACAAGCCCTCACTGGACCTGCCGGTAACAATAATAATTCTTCTTCTGAAGGTAACTCTGGTTGAGGTTGTCCTCGAAAGGGAACAGGTATGCCGTGTTCCCGGCAATAATTTCCTGCCACTTCTCCGGCTAGAATCATCATTTCTGCTACTAACTGACGAGAAATAGACGTTTCTAATAATTCAATTATAATTTGTTCTTCCGATTTCACTTTAATAATAGCTTCCGGCATTTTGATGGTGATCGACCCTTGGGACTGTCGCCACCGATGTCGTTTTTTTGCCGCATCTGCCAGCACTGCCAATTCTGATTCTGCAGTGATGCCTAACTGTAACATTTCATCCACATCGTGATAGGTGAGGCGATAGGTGGGTTTGATGATGCTGGCATGAATGGAATAAGATTCTGCTGCCCCCTCACTATCCAAGACAACCCCAAAACTCAAAGCTGCACAGATTTGACCTTGACATAAACTCATTGGTCCTGTGGCTAATTCCATTGGGAACATGGAGATCATCCCTGTAGGCAAATATAAAGTTGTGCTACGTTTCCTCGCCTCTAAATCTAACTCATCTCCTGGAGTGACTAAACGGGTAGGATCGGCGATGTGTATCCATAATTTGACTTTATTATCGTCCAAATATTCCACACTCAAACCGTCGTCAATTTCTTCTGTACTTTCATCATCGATGGTATAGACTTTTAGGTGGGTCAAGTCTAAGCGATCTCTATCAGGGTCGGCAGGCAAATTTTGTAAGTGAGAAGAGGCCACATCTAGCACCTTTTGAGGGAAATTGACTGGGTAAGAGCTTCGCTTTAAGAAAAGATTTTCGTTGGGACTCCACCATTTCAAAGTTACCAGCAAATCGAAAGCGGCATCAGGGGTAGTTCCCTGTCCTAGTTCTTTGAGTAAGTCTTGGGCGTTACGATGACTTTGCTCTGGTTGTAAGACAAATTTTTCTAGTAATTCTAATCGAGTGCGATCGCTCTGAGTCCATTCTACCCTTTCCCCTGCTATACCTTGTTGAATATGCTCAAGAAAGATTTCTTTTTCTTGTTGACGCTGTTGTTCAACTTCTAGTTGATGTTTAATTTCTTCGACTTGACTGAGGGAACGGGGTTCATAGTTATCTCCTTTTTTCTTAAAGTATATTTTGTCCTCAGACAGTAGACGATGGGCTGCATAACATAACTTTGGTGTTTGCTCGGAGTAAAGAAAGCTGGCCATCTCTGCCGGTGTTACTGCTTCTCCGTCTTCTACTAACAATTCCCAGGCCACTTCTAAATTAGAGGGGTCAAGGTAGGGTCGAATCTCTTGGAGAAATTGAGGTATATCATCCGTATGGTAAGGGCCTCCTGGTACTTCATAGTCTATTCGTTGGGGTCGCAACTTATGGGAATGACCTTTACAGTCAATAACCATCCAATCCTTTTTACCTTCTGGACGGTCAACCACTGCCAGACGATGTTCTCCGTTGACTCTAAATTCGACTAATTTACCTTTTTCCACCCGCTTTTTGCCTTACTTGCTAACATTTTCCCTAACTTTCCCATACTTCACCGTTTCTGGATAAGGTTTAGCGACTTGTATTGGTACTTTGAGGTTAAGTTCTGATACTATACTAACCCCGAATACCCAGAATTAGAGAATGAGTTAGGCCTCTTTGTTGACAAAAGGTAGCAAAGCCAAAAACCTTGCCCGTTTTACTGCTGTGGTTAAGGCTCTTTGTTGTTTTGCGGTCAACCCCGTAATCCTTCTTGGTAGGATTTTACCCCGTTCGGTGATAAATTTTCTTAACAGTTCTATATCCTTATAGTCGATGGGTTGTTTGGGAGGAATGGGGGACAAACGTTTGCGATAATAACTCATACTTGACTTTTTCCTTATTTTATGGTGTGCAACTATTTAATTTCTTTGTGAACGGTGTGGGTATTGCAGTGGGTGCAGAACTTTTTCAGTTCTATTCTTCCTGTGGTGTTGCGCCGATTTTTGCTGGTAGTGTAGCGACTAACGCCAGGCGATCTCTTGCTGATATTTGTTCGACATTCTGTACATTCTAGGGTAATAATTAGTCGAACCCCTTTTTTACTAGCCATAATTTAATTTAGCAATTTACTCGATTAATCAATATTTACACACAAACAAATATTGTGTCACATTTTTAGTCTGATTGCAAGTTAAGTGAAGTAGGGATAATTAAAGGGGGTCTAAGTTGAAACCCGTAGTTTTTCTTCTTCTAACTAAGTATTAGCTGATTTTACGTGCGAAGTAGTACAAGTAGGGAGCGAAAAACTTTGTTTCTTTAGCGATTTCATCTAAGCATTGCCCCATATTTAGTTTTTTTGTCAATGCAAAACTCCAATGTAACTTGAAGTATCTGTTTATTAGGACAAACAAGTGTCAAGGATTTTTTTATCACTTTGACTAATAAAATCAATACGATGATATCCGTCTAACTCTACTTCGGTCCATGAACTGTTAGTAGAAGCTGTAGAGGGGATTGTTAGTCTAACGGCGTAATCGTGACTAGTCCCATAAAAGTCTACAATAGACATACTTATTTGACCATTATCAAAGATTCCTGTAAAACAATTAAATTCTGAGCGCGGTCTATAAATAGCCCCTTGAACTTCTCCTTGATAAACTTTAAATATCATATAGTCTTGACCTATTTGATCCCGTTCAGAAGAGGTCCCGTATAAATATGTTCCATTGGGTAGTTGATTTTTAGTTATTGTTTGCGAATATAGTTCCCCTTGATTGTTATCTGTCTCTTTTTCGGTTGCCAGAATTGGTAAACTATTGTAAACAGCAACACTAGAAAATAAACTGGATGACAATATAAAAAGATGAGTGAGTGAGGATAAAAGTGATTTATTAAATAGCATGATATTTGTCTTAAAAATCCCTAAACGAGCGGTTTATATACATTTACCCTAGCCTTAAAAAAAGTTGAACTTATCGTCCAAAAGGTAGACTCTTCCCCTGTAGCTAGTCGGTTGAATAATTGGGAAAAGGAAATAAAGAATCAGTTAAATTAGACAACTTCGCTGATTTTGAGCTTAAACCGAAACGAAAACTTATTTGAAAGCAACTGAAGATAGCATTACGAACAACGGTTAGGACACACAAATTGTTGTGTTAGGGAACAGGAAACGGAGAAAATATCCTAACCTTAATGGGGAAGGCTATATGGTTTTCAGCTTTAAGATAAGCTTACATAGAATGGGATGACTCTTAGAGGCGATCACAATATCTATTGAGTTTCAAAAGTTTCCTTATAACCATCCTTATTTTGCAGTCATTTTTCAATAATCGTCAAGAACTTTCTTAAGTTTTAAGAAGCAGTAAAATGTTTACTGAAATTTTACAGCAGGTTTCATTTGTATAGTATTGTAAACTTTATAACCTGAGTTCGATATAAGAAAATTTGTTGAGTTAAGGAATCTCAAATATATACTCGAAAAAGACTTAACAGCGAACTCCAAACTCCTAAGATCGGACTCAGGTTTTATGGTGAAGGTAGGCGAGAATGCCAAGGGTTTGATGGAGAAAAAGACTATAATGTGTGTAAGCCCGATCATTAAAATCGATTGCTAGATTGTCGATTATCGTCTTGCTTACCCGTTCTTTGTAGTTACATCTGGCTTGAGCAAAACACTTATTTTAGGTCATAATGCAGATTTATTTAGATTATAGTGCCTCAACTCCTCCTCGTTCTGAGGTAATTGCTTACGTTAATAAAATTCTCACAGGAGAGTGGGGTAACCCTTCTAGTTTGCATCAATGGGGACAAAGAGCGGCTATAACCCTGGAAACTGCTAGAGTTGAAATAGCCTCGCTTTTCAACGCAGAGAACCCAGAATCGATTATTTTTACATCGGGGGGGACAGAAGCAGATAATCTCGCTATTTTAGGTGTTGCAGGGCAGTATGACACACCTCAACATCTAATCATTTCTAGTGTTGAACATCCGGCTATTAGGGAACCAATACGCCATCTAGAAGCCCAAGGATGGGAAATAACTACTTTACCTGTGAATCGTCAAGGAAGAATTAATCCCCTAGATTTAAAAGCGGCCATTCAATCCAATACGGTGCTTATTTCCATTATTCACGGTCAGAGTGAAGTAGGAACCCTGCAACCTATCGAAGAATTGGGGAAGATTGCACAGGCTCATGGTATCTTTTTTCACACAGATGCAGTGCAAACCGCCGGCAGAATGACTATCGATGTACAGCAACCTCCCATTGATTTATTATCCCTTTCGGCACACAAAATTTATGGAATTCAAGGAGTGGGGGCGTTATATGTGCGTCCGGGAGTAGAAATTGCTCCTTTAGTTTTAGGAGGGGGACAAGAAGGGAAAAAACGTTCAGGAACCCAGGCTGTGCCAGTTATCGCAGGGTTTGGACTCGCCGCCAAACTGGCATCTACAGAAATGATAACAGAAAGTTCTCGCTTGATGGGATTACGGAATCGCTTATTTGATTTGATGGCTGATTGTCCTTATTTGCTTGCTACGGGGGATAGGTTGTATCGTCTTCCTCATCATGTTAGTTTTGTGATTCACGATCCTTTTCAAACAAGTGCAACGGAAAAAATTACGGGTAAAATGGTTGTTCGCCAGATGAACTTAGCAGGAATCGCTATTAGTGCAGGTTCTGCTTGTCATAGTGGAAAATTGAGTCCTAGTTCTGTTTTATTGGCTATGGGTTACTCAGAAAAAGAAGCTTTAAGGGGCATTCGTTTAACTTTAGGACGAGAAACAACCCGAGAAGATATCGACTGGACAGCAATGGTATTAAAACAGGTATTGAATCGTTTAATGCCAAAATTGGCCGTTGCTAAGTAACCATCATTCAAAATATCCCTATGATTACAAAATCAAAGAAAAATAGTCCCCACACTCCCCACCCTCACTAAACCAAGATTTTTATTCACTCAATTGAAAACTGCTATGAGTCTGTGGAAAAAGTTAAAATTATTTTAAATCGCTAAATTTGACAATTTACGTGAAAAATAGGTTTTTTTGAGCTATTTTTAGATTTTTTTCCCAGAAAGAGTAAAATTTCAGTTCCATGAAATTACGGTGTGTGAGCAGTTGAGAATTTCTCCGTTTGGTTTAGCTCTAAAGAAAAGCATTTACGAACAATCCCTTATAAAATTGAGAATGACAGTGAATTATGGAATAAGAATCAAGATTATTGTCTTATATGTGCATTTAGTTGTCTTTTGTTCTTCTCAGTATTTATTGCTGTTCTCCCCTTTTTTGCCAAGATTAGCTAATTTTTAAGATTAAACTAAGATTTCTGTGGAAAAAATAAAAGTTTTTCCACACCTTTTCCACAAACTCACCCCGAAACAGAAGAAAAATTTAAGCAACTAGGAATCTGTTTTAAAATACAATTGATCTACGTTAATTACCCTTTCAACTCTCTATGAAATTCCTTTGTAGTCAAAGTGATCTTAATAGCAATTTATCTTTAGTCAGTCGTGCTGTTCCCTCTCGTCCGACGCACCCTATTTTAGCCAATGTGTTAGTGATAGCTGACAGTCAAAAAAACCGAGTTAGCCTAACCGCATTTGACCTCAGCTTGGGAATCGAAACCAGTTTTAGTGCTGATGTTAGTGAAGACGGGCAAATTACCTTACCAGCTAAACTGCTCAACGACATTGTATCACGACTTCCAGAAGGGGAAATCACCCTCATGGTCGAAGAAGATGAAGACAACGATAGTCAAATCGTAGCTCTAAAATCGGCATCAGGACAGTTTCAGGTAAGAGCGATGGATGCAGAGGAGTTTCCCCCATTACCAACGGTAGAAGAAGGGGAGTCAATTCAATTGCCCATTGTGATGTTAACAGAAGGCTTAAAAGGGGCTTTATTTGCAGCCAGTAGCGACGAAACCAAACAAATCTTGACAGGGGTTCATTTAACAGGGACACCGGATAGTTTGGAGTTTGCCGCCACCGATGGACACCGCTTATCTGTCGTAGAAACTACTTTATCTCCACAAACAGATGAGGAAAATGAAGAGGAAAAAAGTCCTGAAATGCCGAATCTAGAGGGATTTTCCATGACCATTCCTGCGCGAGCTTTACGGGAGTTAGAACGGATTATTGGTAACCGTGGTGAATCAGATACCATCGCTTTACAGGTGGATGAAGGGCAAGTTGTGTTTCAATTGGGCCATCAACGGTTGACGGTTCGTAAGTTAGATGGGGCGTATCCTAACTATCAAATGCTTATTCCTAAACAGTTTAGTCGCAGCGTTAGTTTAGAGAGAAAACGCTTATTGAGTAGCTTAGAAAGGGTGGCGGTTTTAGCGGATCAAAAAAACAATTTAGTCAAGTGTACTTTTAGTCACGAAGACGGACAAGTTTCTTTATCCGTGGAAACCCAAGATTTAGGTAGTGCAAAAGAATCCATGCCGGCAGAAGTTACTGGGGAAAGCGGAGAAATTGCTTTTAATGTTAAATATTTAATGGATGGTTTGAAGGCGTTACCCACCACAGACATAAAAATGCAGTTAAATGAGGGGAATCAGCCGGTTATTTTCAATCCCTTGGGAGGATTACAAATGACCTATTTGGTTATGCCGGTTCAAATCGTTAAGTAGTCTAATCTTTTAGGGTAACTGATAAGCAATTTCAATGTTTCCCTTGCCAATATTTACAAGTAGCATAGGCTAAAGTAACCACACCGGTAACAATAGCAGACTCATCCACTTCAAATAAGGGATGGTGCAAAGGGTAGTTAGTCTTATCTTGACGGCCAACACCCAAGCGAAACATGGTACCTGGGGCGTGTTCTAAGTATAAGGAAAAATCCTCTGCCCCTAAAGATGGTTCCGGGAGTATTTCTACGAGATCGTTGCCCCATGCTTCCCGACAAGCACTTTCTAAGATTTGGGTCAAGTTGAGATCATTTTGAACCGAAGGAACTCCCCGACGGTAATTCATTTCGTACTTAGCATTGTAAGTGTTGCAGACATTGGCAACAATTTTTTCTATCCAGTCCGGTAAGTTAGCATGGGTTTCCGGATGGAGCGATCGCACCGTCCCGGCCATTCTAACTTGATCGGCGATGACATTTGGGGCGCGACCTCCGCTTATTTGTCCAATGGTTAAAACCAAAGGACGTAAAGGGTTCTGAGTTCTGCTGATGGCTTGCTGTAGGGTGGTTATGATTTGAGAAGCGATCCAAATAGCATCCACTGCTTCGTGGGGGCGCGCCCCGTGACCAGATTCTCCTTGAATGAAGATTTCGATATCATCTGCAGCTGCGGTTAAAGCCCCGTAGCGAATGCCCACAGAACGGGACATAAGGGACGGAAATACATGAACTCCAAAAACGCCGTCCACATCTCGCATCGCCCCGTCCTGCACCATCCAGCTTGCTCCTTGGGCGATTTCTTCGGCAGGTTGGAATAGGAAGCGAATGTTCCCGGGCAATTTTTCTCGTAACTGAGCTAAAATCATGGCAGTTCCCAATCCAAGAGTTGTATGGACATCATGACCACAGGCGTGCATTACCCCAGATTTACAGGAGGCAAACTCCAGTTGTGTCCTTTCTTGGATGGGTAGAGCGTCCATATCGGTGCGTATGGCTAAAATCCCCTTTTTTTGACCATTTCCTTCTAAGTTACCCACTACCCCTGTTTTTCCTACCGCTTCTTGCACACGAATACCGCAGGATGAGAGAACTCCCGATACATAGGCTGCTGTTTGGTATTCTTGTCCGCTTAATTCTGGGTGTGCGTGCAAATGACGACGAATTTCAATCAACCTTGGTGCTAGGTCTTCAGCAAGGGTTTTTATTTGGGAGAGCATAGAAAATGGTGAGGATTGAGCATTATTTTTATATTAACAATATACTCAATGCAAAAGGATAAATAGTTCAACAGGGGTAAGGTAGGGTTTTTTAGAGGAACTATTACTGACATCTTGCACCAGTGCATAAAAACTTAAGTTAGTAAGCAGTTCCTCACTCCGTTTCGGCGCTATCGCACAGCGTTCGGCTTTCATCTCTTAGCTGAAAGAGTTAAGCTTATGTTTAATCTCACTCACAGCATAAGATAGGGATTGATATGTTTCAACTGATGGCTGATAGCTGAACCCTTACAAACTAGCCAGTTTTACTGAAGGTGCAAGATGTGAGTATTATGCCGGATAAATCCGTAATCTACGGTTAGGTTCCTCACCAAAACTATCGGATTGTAGACGATAATGTTCTACTAACTCGTGTTGCATTTTTCGGACTTTAGGCGATCGAGGTAATAATTCTACGGGTTGACCTTTAGGTAGTACAATCTGCTCTACCGCTAGTCTCGCTTCCTCTAGAGCTTCTAACTCATCGTCATTACCCCCACGGGTAAATAGTCTTAAATCTGCTGTTTCTGGAGTTTTAGTCTCATCCATCCCTAATATGCGCTGCAAGGTTCGGGTAATTTGGGGAATGGTGTTAGATTTAACCCCGTGAATCGGTACTTGACGTATTTTGGCAACTTGGCGTAACTTAGATTGGTTTTTTAGATGGGAGCGTAAGGCTACCACTACATCAGCGTTGTCTAAGTCTTTGGTTAAAACAATGGGTAAATTTAGTACCTCAATTACCTGTTCCAGTTGCGATCGCCCGATTCCATAAGGATAAATGTACACAGGAAAGTCCTCTCCATTAGGACCAGGAATCCTCACTTTATTCCCTTTTGGTTCTGGTTGGGACCAGGAAGCATTTAAAAGGCGGTCGAATTCGGAGGGTGAACTGATACTACCCGCTTTTTTGGAGCCAAAAGCAGACACAGGGGTCATTTTCCCCGATGCACGCCATCCTTTGGGTTGTTGTATCATGTCACGTCCAAAAGTAGCGGGGTTTGGGGTCAAATCAGGTTCTTCTTGGGCGATTTGTACTTCCCCCTTTTCATCTACGGTTCTCAGTTGAGGGTTGGGGTGTCCATTGCGTAATAAAATGTCGATGGTGTTAGCTACATCTTGATGAACTACCCATTTTTGTCTCTCCAACATTTCGATGGCAATCTCAAAGGTAGGAGGTGCTTTTCTCTCCAAAACTGTTTTTTGAGAACCTCGTCTTCTGGCTTCATCATCCCCCAAAGTAACCGCTTGAATGCCTCCGATAAGGTCAGAAAGGGTGGGATTTTTGAGTAAATTTTCGATACGGTTACCGTGAGCCGTTCCTACTAACTGAACCCCTCGCTCAGCAATAGTCCGAGCGGCTAAAGCTTCTAATTCCGTGCCAATTTCGTCGATAACGATCACTTCTGGCATGTGGTTTTCCACTGCTTCGATCATTATTTTATGCTGTAATTCTGGGGCTGCTACCTGCATCCGTCTAGCGCGGCCAATAGCTGGGTGGGGAATATCTCCATCCCCGGCGATTTCGTTAGAAGTGTCAATTATAACCACTCGTTTGTCAAAGTCATCCGCTAAAACCCTGGCAATTTCTCGTAGTGCGGTTGTTTTACCCACCCCCGGACGACCTAGTAAGAGTAGAGATTGCCCTGTTTCTACTAAGTCGCGGATCATTGAAATGGTACCAAAAACAGCCCTTCCCACACGACAGGTTAAACCGATAATGTCTCCACCACGATTACGAATGGCACTGATACGGTGCAAAGTTCGTTCTATCCCGGCTCGATTATCACCGCTAAAGGTTCCTACTCGTTGAATTGCGTATTGTAAATCCGCTGCCGATACAGGAACTTCCCCTAAGTAGGTAGCTTCCCCAGGAAAACGAGCTTCTGGGAGTCTTCCTAAGTCCATGACAACTTCTACTAAGAGATCGCAGTTGGGATGTTCTGTGAGATGATTACAAATGCTTGAGGGTAAAATATTGAGCAGCTTACTAAGATTATCGGTAATCTGCATCCGTTGAGATAAAACTTTTTCGGGTATAGATGGCACTGTTATGGATGATGGATTTAAAGAGTTATTTATTTTGGGGTTTAACATAATTTACCGAGCTTAGTCAAGATTATTACTGGGAGACGAGAAAGGGATCATTGATAATTGGTCATTGGATTTACCTCTGCTTTAAGGGTGAAACTAAACCGTAAGCTGTGTCTACAGCTTGCCAAAATGATTCGGGAACGTCTTTTGTTGGGGATGATCTTATCTGTGTTTCGATCGCTTCTAAAAAAGGAGATATTAAAGTACGGGCGTAACTGCCATAGGCGATTCCTGCTATGGTAGGTTCAGAGAGTGATTTAGGAGCTAATAAACCCAATTCTTTGAGTTTAGGTACGGTATGATTGTTAGTTCCCCCTGCTAGTTGAACCCATCCTGGTAAATCTCCTGCTAAAACTTTTTTTCCTAGTCGAATGGCTGCATGGGTAGTTCCTTTGCCTATATCTCCACTCATGGGACGACCATCGGTTTGCCAAATTAGTTCACAGGATAAAGGTGAGACGATATCATAAAGTGTGTGCAAATAGTTAATTAATCCCTTGCCGTCAGGACAACTAATAGCCACAAGTTTTAATTGTTTGATACCAGGAGATAATTGTTGCCAAAGTTCTTTAAATAGCTTTTCGCGTCCCACTTGGGTGTGAATTTCGATCGCATCTACACTGTTTTCTTTTAGCAAGTCTAATATTGTTTCTGGTGTAATGGTTCGTGAGCGAGTTTCAATTAAATTTAGAGGACACACAGGAAGACAACGACCACATCCATAACACCGCTGCTCTATAATTCCTAGTGGAACGATTGCTTGCGCTGGACAGATAGATTCACAAGGACGTAAACAGTCGGAAGGACATAATTTTTCATCGAAGTAAGCTTTGCGAAAGTGGGGATCTTTTCCATCGTTTAAACTGACCATTAACCAGGGTTTATTCATTTGGGGATAACCTCTGTTTTTGGCAATTTTTCCCCATTCAATCCCTAGATTTATCCCTTCTCTTGCCGCTTTTATCACTGCAGGATCGGCAGCCACATCGATACAGTTTGCGCCAGCTAGTGTGTAAACTAGGGACAAACTACGGATTGCTGGCAAGTCTTGGAAGCTTGCTCCACAAATTAGTTTAAACCATTTTCCTTTCCTCAAAGATGCTGAGGGGGATAGCCAATCATTCACTCTTCTATGTTGATACTATTCGCTAAATATTGTAGGTGTTTGCTTAGATTTTTCTTCTTGATGTTTAATTTTTTTAATTTAGGCTTCTCTATGTTACACCATAATACTATAATAATTCAACTGAGAGTTTAAAGGTTAATTGCCTCTTCGGGGCAAGGAGTCAGAATTAATATTAATAATCAAACATTTTTCTCTCCTGACTCGTGTGGGGTAGATGATGATAGAAAGTAAGGAAAAAATTAGAACAAATAAAAATTACGATATTTGATTTTATTTGTATGGTTTCTCAGAAGTTTATTGACTTATTAAAAAAGCTGAAAAATTCTTTGTGTTAAATAACAAGGATTCACTGTAATATGATAAGTAGGCCGTATCATAGGCCACATAGCAACTACGTCAAGGTTAAAAAATATTTTGACCTGGTTTCCTAGTTGCCAGATTTTTAATCTGTCGATCCTTATAAATAATCACAAAATTGAATGAATCTTATCATAGCTATTAAGTTACTCGTCGGACTCGTACTATTAGTGGTTGGAGCAGAAATTTTAGTGAGGGGTGCCGCCCGTTTAGCGGCCAGTGTAGGTATTTCTCCCTTGGTCATCGGTTTGACCATTGTTTCTTATGGAACCAGTTCCCCAGAGATGGCTGTGGCTGTACAGTCTAGTTTAGCTGGTCAAGCGGAATTAGCTTTAGGGAATGTTATTGGTAGTAATATATTTAATATTTTGGTCATTTTAGGCTTATCATCCCTAGCCATCCCTTTAATGGTAGCGCAACAGTTAATTCGTTTGGATGTCCCTATCATGATTGGAGTATCCTGTTTAACCCTTTTCTTTGGACTAGACCGCACCATTCATCGTTCCGATGGCATTATTCTTTTGGTGGGAGGTATTGTCTACACGGTATTTTTGATCTATCAAGGATCAAAAGAACCTAGTGATCCAGACTCAGAATACGAAGTAGAATACGGCAACAAAAGTTCTCTATCCTTGGGACAATGGGTTCAAAACATTGCTTTTATTTTGCTAGGGGTAGGATTTTTAGTCTTGGGATCTCAGTGGTTAGTGGACAGTGCCACAGACATTGCCCGTAAAATTGGAGTTAGTGATTTAATTATTGGTTTAACTATCGTTGCAGCCGGAACCTCCTTGCCAGAACTCGCTACTTCTGTTGTGGCTGCTATCAAAGGAGAAAGGGATATTGCAGTGGGTAATGTGGTAGGTAGTAATATTTTCAACATTCTAACCGTATTAGCGATTTGTGCCATTGTTTCCCCCATTGGGGTTCCTGTGTCTGATGCTGCTCTATATTTTGATTTACCAGTAATGGTAGCTATTGCCATTGCTTGTTTACCTATTTTCTTTACAGGAAATATAATTGCTCGTTGGGAAGGATTCTTATTTTTAAGTTATTATATTGCCTATACTACCTATCTTATTTTGTACACAACAGAGCATGACGGATTGTCTGTATTTAGTAGTGTTATGCTCTTTTTTGTGATTCCCATCACTGCTTTAACTCTATTAATTTTGGCATTAAATAGCTTACGAGAAAAACGACAACAAAAGAAGTAAGCCATCAGCTCTTAGAACATAAACTATTGTGACTCCTTGTCGTGTCCAGAAAAAAATGCCTCTTAGTCTCCGGTTGAACATGAGATCCTTGTCACAAGGAAGTTCCCATAAAGCAAAATTAAGATAATATAGACTGATAAAAGTCCTTTTAAAAAGGGAAGAACTTAAACCAAAATTTTTAGTAACTCTAGTTACTTAACCTTTTTGAAATTACCCTTAAACTATGGGTCAAGCAAACAACGTGATATCACGCAATAGCAGTTTAAAACATTTATGGATCATAACGCCTTGAAAAATCAAACAAATGTTGTTATCGTTGGCGGAGGCTTTGGAGGCTTATACACAGCTAAAGACCTCAAAAATGCCTCTTTAGAAGTAACTCTCATTGATAAACGTAATTTTCATCTTTTCCAACCTTTACTTTATCAAGTGGCCACTGGATTACTTTCTCCGGCGGAGATATCTTCCCCTTTACGATTGGTTTTACGTCAACATAAAAATACCAAAGTTCTTTTAGATCACGTAGTCGATCTCGATCCCGAGAAAAAAGAGGTAGTCCTAGATAATCATGAACCTATTCCTTACGATGTTTTGGTGTTAGCTACTGGGGTATCTCATCACTATTTTGGTAACGATCAATGGGAACCTTTAGCCCCAGGTTTAAAAACAATTGAGGATGCGATCGAGATTCGTCGCCGCATTTTTATGGCCTTTGAGGCAGCAGAAAAAGAAACAGACCCTGTCAAACGCCAAGCTTGGTTAACCTTTGTTATCGTTGGGGGAGGACCAACTGGCGTAGAATTGGCTGGAGCGATCGCAGAAATTGCCCACGGAGCGTTAGCTGGTGATTTTCGCAATATAGATCCCAAAGAATCCCAAATTCTTCTTATTGAAGGGCTAGATCGGGTACTTCCTCCCTATCCCCCCGAATTATCCGCTAAAGCAGCAGATGATTTACGCCATTTAGGGGTCACAGTTCAAACCCAATCGATGGTAACGGATATCAATGACCATGTGGTAACGGTTCGTCAAGGGGAACAAATTAAACAGATTAACTCCCGTACTATTTTATGGGCAGCCGGGGTAAAAGCCTCGAAAATGGGTAAGGTGTTAGCGGAACGCACTGGTGTAGAATTGGATCGGGCAGGACGAGTAGTAGTCGAGCCAGACCTCAGTATTCCAGGGTATTCTGATATTTTTGTTATCGGAGATTTAGCTAATTTTCCCCATCAAGGAGAGCGTCCCTTACCTGGTGTAGCACCGGTGGCCATGCAACAGGGAGCTTATGTAGCTAAACTAATTAAGCAACGTCTCCAAGGAGAATCTTTACCCCCGTTTGTCTATAACGATTATGGCAATATGGCGGTTATTGGCAAGAATAAAGCTGTGGTTAATTTAGGGTTTGCTAAATTCTCTGGTTTCTTGGCTTGGTTCCTTTGGGTTTGGGCCCATATTTACTACCTGATTGAATTTGATAACAAGTTAGTTGTTATGGTTCAGTGGGGTTGGAATTACTTTACCCGTGGTCGCGGTGCGCGATTAGTTACTGGGGTTGGTGAAGGAAAAAGGAAAGACCAACTGCAAGAAATGGCTCAAGAGGCAACAAAAGCCCCAACTTCTGTGACTCGTTAAAATTTCCAGGCAACAGTCTTGGTAAAGCAGTAGGGTGGATAATATCCACCTTACCATTAGTTTTATGTTGATCCTATTCTTCCCAAATCCCTAATTCTTTTAAACCATTACGCAGATTGTCTGCAGCTACCTGGTTATCTTGCTCATTATATAAACTCACTGCTTTCTTAAAAGCTTCGGAACTTTCAGGAAGTCTATTCAACTTGAATAAAACCACTCCTAAGTTCTGATAGGCGGCCGCATAATGGGGGCTTAAAGATGTTAATTTTTCATAGATAGATACAGCGTCTGCTAACCTTCCCATAGCACTTAAAGTCATGGCAAAGTTATAGTAACCTGTGATAAAACTAGGATCGATTTTTAGGCTAGTTTCGTAGGCTTGGGCTGCATTTTTATAGTCTCCCATACTTTGCAATACTACCCCTAAATTGTTATGAGAACCTAATTTTAAAGGTTCCATAATAGGTTGATTGATGGCTTTTTGGTAGTGTTTGATAGCTTTTTCCGAGTCTTCTTGTTTGGCGTAGAGATTTCCTAAATGATAATGAAGTTCGTATAAGACGTGGATGTCTGCTTTATTGGATTTTATACCCTGTTTAAATAACTTAAATGCCTGTTTCTCTTTGCCAGTTTGAGCATATAAAGCTCCTAATTTACTACAAGTGTAGGGATCGTTTGGGTGTTCTTTAATAAAACCTTCCATCGCAGCCTTGGCACGATTGAACTTATCTAAAGATGCGATCGCTCCTGGGGTATAACCGTAATGGAACACACTAATGACGGGAAGATCGACAATTTTCCAAGAATTTTCTTTTTTCAATATCTCTCCCACACTATCATCAATGATGGCGTGATAGGGACGAGAAAAACTAATCTCTGGATGCTTACGAAATAAACGAGAAACTAAAGAATAAGGCGACTGTGATGAACCAATTTCATGACGAACTAAATTCACCACTATATTTTCTTCTTGTTCTATGGACTCTTTTATTTGTGGGGCAACTTTTTTATTGAAAACTTCGTCAGCATCCAATACCAAAACCCAGTCCCCTGTTACATATTTTAGGGCTTCGTTTCTGGCCTCTGCAAAATTATTGCCCCATTGATAAGTTGGTACAATTGCTCCGAACTTTTCAGCAATCTCTATGGTTTTGTCCGTTGAACCTGTGTCCATGACTACCATTTCATCAACGATATCTTGAACACTCTCTAGACATTTTGATAGGGTTGATTCTTCGTTTTTAACAATCATGCAGAGGCTAAGTTTTGTCATAACGACTCCCAATATTTCTACTTCTTCCCTTGGGGAAAACGATCGATTTTTGCAATACCGTAGAAGATTAGTTCTTTATTACGGATACGAATGCGATCCACTCTCAACTGTGTTCCATCTAGTGCAAATTTGTCTAAGTCTAACAAGCTATTTACATGACCAATTAAAGCTTGACCCAAATTTTTTGCTTTTTCATCCCCTTCGTAGTTGACGTGGGTGAATTGGATTTTCCTGCGATCCTCCACTTCCACTTGTGCAGTCATATCTATGTTGATGGTTTCAGTGCTTTTACCTAGTTGCACTTGGCTTCTCAGGGTTAATGATTTATCATCGTTTACTAACATTTCCGTTTTTTGGAAATTTAAAGCCTGTCCTTCGTGTTCCAAACGTTGCAACTTTTCTACCACAAAGGGGGTGTTAAAGGAGGTTGTTAGGTCATCTTCGGTTAAGACGACTCGCATAGTTGCTTGAGTGGGTTGTCTGAGGTTGACTAATCCTCTGAAAATGGCACTAAAATCGATAGAAACAGCTTGTACATAGAGTTCCATTCCCTCTATGCGCAAACCATTGTACATGAGCATTCCGTTACCAATGAAGTCAAAACCGTCTACACTGCCTTGTAATAACTTGGCAACGGGTTCGGCCCTAACCATCGCTTCTATCTTGCCGGTCTGCTTGAATAAAGCTGCGATCGCAGCACTAACGGCTTTACTGACGATTTTATCGCCACCTTGATTGGGAAAAGGGAGGGTTCCAAACACAACTGCTGTCATTACTTAGTTACTTGGTTGTACGTTACTTCATCTTAACATTAAGAAATATGAAGTGCTGTTACATTTCTTAATATTTTGTATGAGAAATGTAACTATAGATTTAAGTCAATTATTATAATTGATTTGAGCCTGGGTTAAAATCAATTGCAAGAATTAAGATATTAAGTTGTTATCTTAAATTTATCCTAAATTTGCTCTGTTGGAACAAAAATGAAAGTTAAACTTGTAAAGCAAGTCACATTTTAGAGAAGAAAACTATGGGACTATCAACCGTGAAGAGATTAAATCTGACCCATTATATTGTATTGCTATGTGCTATTGTTGTTAGTGGTAGTTTTGCTTCCTCTGCTAATGCACAAGCAGACCAGCAAGACGAAATACGCTATGTTCAAGAAGCAGTTAAAATTCTTTATGACCAAGATCCAAATCAAGCATTTACTGTTCGGGAATTGTTAGATGATGGTTATAAAATGTGCAAAGAAGTTGCGGATGCTAATCGTGATCCATTGGGAAATTTAGCACAAGAAGCCATTAGGAGTGGTTTAGGGGTTGGGGAAAATAGTTCCGAAGACAACTCAGAAATGATGCGAATTTCTGAAAGGTATCTTTGTCCTGATCGTTAGGCAGTATGGATGATAAAAATAACTTTGATTAAGGGAGGGAACTTTGCCTCCCTTTATTTTTAGTAGTCTTGGATATTGAATAAAGTAAGTTAAAAAAATATGTGATCTTTGAGGTTAAACATTGAGAATTAATAGAATTTAGATAATGTGTTTATTCAGGGTCAATGATTAAGCTATAAAAGAAGTAAATATGGTATCCAAGTTAGCTGTTAAAAAGTCTGTTAATTATCTTAGAAAGCTTAGTATTACCTTTGTTATTGTCGGTTCTCTTGGTTCTCACCTCATACACAATACATCTCTTAAAAGTCCTATCTTTCCTAATCTATTTGCACGGTTCACCACCCTAACGGGAATGAGTAGTCAATGGCGGATGTTTTCCGTAGTAGATCGCTTTAGCTGGAAATTAGAAATTGTAGCTATTCACAAAGATAAAAAAGTAACAACATTGCCAATTTTTACTGAAGAAAATAAGGGATTTTTTGAAAAGCAGTTTATAAATTTCCGAGAGGGAAAATTGCACCAAAGCTTATTTGTTTATCCCCAAGTACGCTATCACTATAGTAGTTATTTATGTCGAATTTATCACGATAAAACTAATCATATTCAAGCTATTCGTTATGATTTATTTTGGAGAAAGATATTACCCCCTGGACAAGCTGCTATTAGAAATCAGTATCTAACAGAAGAGTTTAGCGATATAGGAAAACTAGGAGAGTATAAATGCCAGAATTGATTAAAAAGGTAGCTAAAAAATTTTATAATTTCTGGTTCGCTAAAGAGTCAACCCTAAATGTAGGAATATTTCGGATTGTTTTTGGTCTATTTATTCTCAATATTTTATTCCTTAGTTATTTTCATTGGGAGGAGTATTATGGAGTGCATGGGATTATATCTCTAGACAAATTTATTGACGATAGAGGGGGTTGGGTTTTAGCATCTTTTAAGTCTATATTTGCTCTATCTAATAATCCTCAATTTATCTGGGTTATTTATGGATTTGGTTTGATAATAACTTTGGGTTTTATTATTGGTTTGGCGACTCCTATTATGACAATTTTACTGTATGTTTTATGGGTGTCTTTATGTAATCGAAATCCTGCTATTATTGACAGTAAAGATGTGGTTATTCAGATGCTATTGTTTTATAGTTGTTTTGCACCTTTAGGGAATAGCTTATCTGTTGATAATATCTTTCGAGGAAAATCACTCAGAAAAAGTCGTAATATTACTAATTATATTTCTCCAAAACAGTCAGTTTGGAGTTTAAGAATTCTACAAATTTCTATTATTTTGATTTACATTTTTTCTGCTGTGGATAAACTGCACAGTGATGTTGCTTGGCGAGAAGGTAGTATCATGTATTATATTTCTTTGTATGATGCTTGGTTTCGCTTTACAGATGTTGATTTACTGCACAATTATTTTTTGAGTATTATCGCAACTTATAGTGCTTTAATGCTTGAATTCTTGTTTCCTATTTTGGTATGGTTCAAAAAAACTAAATATTGGATGTTAGGCGCAATGGCATTATTTCACATTTCCATTGCCATTGTCATGAATGAATTTGTTTTGCAATTTAGTATGATAATGTTGATTTCTTACACTTTATTTCTTGAACCTCAAAAAATAGAAAAATTATTATTAAAATCAAAGGAAACTATACTTATTGCCAAACAACAAAGAGTGACAGATAATAAAGTTAAATTATAAACAATAATGGAGATTAAAATGAGAATTGAAAGTGATACTATGGGGACAATTGAAGTTTCATCAGAAGCTTATTGGGGCGCACAAACCCAACGATCGCTCTATTATTTTGCTATTGGAAATGATACCATGCCTAGGGAGATGATTCGGGCGATCGCTATTCTCAAAAAAGCCACAGCTATTGTTAATAAGGACTTAGGAAAATTAGAGTCAGAAAAAGCAGAATTAATTGTACAAGCAGCCGACGAAGTTATATCAGGAAAATTAGATAGCCAGTTTCCTTTAAAAATTTGGCAAACTGGAAGCGGAACCCAAACTAATATGAATGCTAATGAAGTTATTGCTAACCGCGCCATCGAATTAGCAGGAGGAATACTAGGAAGTAAAAGTCCCATTCATCCGAACGATCATGTTAATATGTCTCAATCTTCTAATGATACTTTTCCCACTGCAATGCACATCGCAGCAACAGAAGAAATTCAGCACAAATTATTACCAGCAATTAGGAAACTAAGAGATAGTTTAGCAACAAAAACCCAAGAATTTGAAAACATCGTTAAAATCGGTCGCACTCATTTAATGGATGCAGTTCCCTTAACGTTGGGACAAGAATTTTCAGGGTACATTTCCCAGTTAGATAAAGACATAGAAAGAATACAATTAAGTTTACCCGATTTATATGAATTAGCCATCGGAGGAACAGCAGTAGGAACAGGACTAAATACCCATCCAGAATTTGCTGAAAAAGTCGCCCAAGAAATCGCCAGAATAACAGATTTGCCCTTTGTTTCCGCCCCTAATAAATTCGCGGCTTTAGCTGCACACGATGCCATTGTAATGTGCAGTGGAACCCTGAAAACCTTGGCTTGTTCTTTGATGAAAATAGCCAACGATATTCGTTGGTTAGGATCGGGTCCTCGTTGTGGTATTGGGGAGCTTATTTTACCAGCAAACGAGCCGGGATCATCTATCATGCCAGGAAAAGTTAATCCCACTCAATGCGAAGCAATAACTATGGTTTGTGTGCAAGTTATAGGCTATGATACTGCAATTAGTATGGCTGGAAGTCAAGGTAATTTTGAATTAAATGTCTTCAAACCTTTACTAATTTTCAATCTGTTAAACTCCATTCGTTTATTAGGAGATGCCTGTTCATCCTTTACAGAGCATTTAGTCTTAGGATTAAAAATTAATCAACAACAAATCGAAAGTTATCTCAACGAGTCCTTGATGCTAGTCACAGCTTTAAACCCCCATATCGGTTACGATAAAGCTGCCAAAGTTGCTAAAAAAGCTTATCAAGAAAATACAACTTTAAAAGAAGCTTGTGTTAGTTTAGGATTTCTAACCAAAGAGGAGTTTAAAACCATTGTTGATCCCCAAAAAATGACTTAATTCAACCGACAGTTTTTTGCGGACATTTCGTTCTATAATTACTGTAGCATTTTAACGAAAAGGAACTAATGAAACCTTATCTCGCCGCTGCCATTCAAATGACGAGTAAGCCCGACCTGGACAAAAATCTAGTGGAAGCTGAAGAACTCATTGAACTTGCTGTGCGTCGTGGGGCTGAGTTAATTAGCCTGCCGGAAAATTTCGCTTTTTTAGGAAAAGAAGAAGCAAAACTTACCCAAGCACAAGAAATTTCTCAAAAAGCCGAGAAATTTCTCAAAACCATGGCCCAACGTTTTCAAATCACTATTTTGGGTGGAGGGTTCCCTGTCCCAGTACAAGGTGACACAAGTAAGGCCTACAATACAGCTATTTTGATCGATCCCACGGGAAAAGAAGTCGCTCGTTATCAAAAAGTTCACTTATTCGATGTGGATCTTCCCGATGGAAATAACTATCAAGAATCAAGTACAGTTATGCCGGGAAGCCAGTTTCCCCCTATCTACCCTTCCCAGGACTTAGGTAATTTAGGACTTTCTATTTGTTATGATGTTCGCTTTCCGGAGTTATACCGTAATTTATCGAAACAAGGAGTGGATGTACTGTTTGTTCCTGCCGCTTTTACCGCTTTTACTGGCAAAGACCACTGGCAAGTTCTTTTACAAGCCAGAGCTATCGAAAATACCTGTTATATCGTAGCACCAGCACAAACAGGAAATCACTACGCCAGACGGTTCACCCACGGTCACGCAGTCATTATTGACCCTTGGGGAATTATTCTCGACGACGCAGGACAACAACCCGGTATGGCACTAGCAGAAATTAACCCCAACCGCATTAAACAAGTCCGTCAGCAAATGCCCTCTCTACAACATCGTGTCTTTGTCTAAAAAGAAAATCAACACTAAATCTCTACTTTGCCCTATGACTACCGTGATAGCATAGGGATCTCAGAAGGACAACCACTACCAAAGATTGCATGGCTATAAACACTCCCGACTGGGTGAAACACGCTGTATTTTATCAAATTTATCCCGATACTTTTGCGAGAAAAGTTCCCCCCCACCAACAATGGTTATTGGACGTACCCCTAGAAGACTGGGACATCCCCCCAACCTTTCAAGGATACAAAGGAGGTAACCTCTGGGGTGTAATAGATAAATTAGATTATTTACGGGATTTAGGGGTTACAGCCCTCTATTTTACCCCCATTTTTCGGTCAGCTAGTAACCATCGCTATCATACCCAAGATTACTACGCTATTGACCCTTTATTGGGAGATCGTGAAGCCTTCGACTTATTGTTGAAAACAGCCCACGAGAAAGGGTTTAAAGTGGTTTTAGACGGGGTGTTCAATCACGCTAGTCGTGGCTTTTTCTTCTTCAACGACATCCTCGAAAACGGTCCTAATTCTCCCTGGTTAGATTGGTTTAAAATTCAAGGATGGCCTCTATCGGCCTACGATGGAGATCGTCCAGCTAATTATGTCTCTTGGATCGATTACCGCGCCCTACCCCAGTTTAACCACAACAATGCAGGGGTGAGAGAATATATCATGCAAGTGGGAGAATATTGGTTGAAACAGGGGATCGATGGTTGGCGTTTAGATGTCCCTGACTGTGTGAAAGCAGAGGGTTTTTGGGAGGAATTTAGAGAGCGGGTAAAAGCAGTTAACCCGGAAGCCTATATCGTCGGAGAAATCGCTTTTAATGCTACTCAGTGGCTAGATGGAAAGCAATTTGATGGGGTTATGAATTATCCCTTTGGTCGCTTAACGGCGTGTTTTGTTATTGGCGATCGCGTGGATAAAGACACTATCCCCCATTTTTATCAACCTTACGAAACCATCGATGCAAGGGGATACGCCAAAGGAATCGAGGAATTATTAGCCCGTCATCCTTGGGAAATTCAGCTAACTCAGTTAAATTTATTGGATAGTCACGACACACCCCGATTTTTGAGCATTGCCGACGGCGATCGCACTTCGGTAAAGTTAGCCACCTTATTATTGTTTACTTTTCCTGGAACCCCAAACCTGTTTTATGGTGATGAAATAGGCATTGAAGGGGGTCATGATCCCGATGGCAGAAAAGGCTTTCCCACAGAAGAAAAGTGGGATCAAGAAACATTAGCGTATCATAAACAGCTAATTGAAATTAGAAAGAAATATCCCGCCTTACGCACAGGAAATTATCAAATTCTTGTTGCCGAAAAAGATATCTATGTCTTCGCTCGAATTTTAGGAGAAGAAGGTTTAATTATTGCAGTGAACAATGGGGAAGAAAAAACAGAAATAACAATAGATAAATTTGACAAAGCAGACTCAATTTTAGACACTAAACCAAATCAAATTATTTATGGGGAAGGATCAATTAACTGGGGTGGCAATCAGTTAAAGATAACAATTCCTCCTCGTTGCGCTCTAATCTTAGCTCCTTAACCAGTTATTCACTGATAACTGATAACCCAATTAATCAACTAATAATTATTTATGGAAGAACTCAAAAAACAACTAAAAAACGAGATGGCTGATGTTGATTGGAATGACATTAAACCCCATGCTCAAAGAGATGCTGTGATTGTGGTTAATGGAAAATTAGATCTATTAGAAGTAGGAGTTGCTATCGCTCAAGATGATAAAAAAGCCGTCGAACATTGGATTACGGAACAATTGATAAGTAAGCCATCAAATCAACAATTAAGCGATTGGAATATCAACTCAACTCAATTATTTAAAACTCTAATTGTACAACCCTTTGTTCTGGTTCAAAGTCTTTAACATAGTCAGCATTACTCAAAAAATACCCATTGCTTCTTAATGATAAAGATTGTACATAACGGGGGAGTCCATTCAATTCTGCCGATTTTTTGATACACTAGTGATGAAAATAATTTTAGGAAATTCTTAAAATGGAAAGTGTAGCTTATATCGTTGTTTTAGCAATGGCTCTTTCAGTCCTATTCTTTGCCATCGCCTTCCGCGAACCCCCCCGTATCCAAAAGTAGGTTTGAAAGTGTAACATCTCTGAAACCTACTGTCTCATACAAATTTCTGAGCCGCTTTTCCCTTTGCTTTTGGTTGAGGGAATCCTAAACGGCTCAGAATAGTCTGTTTTTCTGAAGCTTTTTAATGACCACAATATCTTACTTCTTTAACTCTCATTTTCCGTTACTACGGATAGTTCTATGCAATGTCCATACTGTCAGCATACCAATAGCCGTGTTTTAGAATCCCGTTCTTCTGAAGGAGGCCAAAGTATTCGTCGCCGCCGTGAATGCTTAAATTGTAAGCACCGTTTTACCACATACGAAAGGATTGAGTTCGTTCCCATCACCGTTATTAAACACGACGGCAAAAAAGAATCATTCGATGCCTCTAAGCTCTTACGAGGAATGGTGCGAGCTTGTGAGAAGACAGGAATTACTCATCAGAGGCTTGAGACAATTGTAGATGATATCGAGGCCTATTTACAACAACGTTCTCAACGAGAAGTTAGCACTCGTGAGATCGGACAGTTAGTTCTAAATTACCTACAAGGAGAAAACGAGGTTGCCTACATTCGTTTTGCTTCTGTATATGGTAAGTTTAAGGGAATTAAAGACTTTGTTGAAACTCTTGATAAACTACAACAAGAAACCCCATCTGCATCGCCATCTCAATGGTCTAACCATTCTACTAAAAATAGAGAAAAATCTTCGGCCTCTCCTTGTTTAAGTTTAAGCCATAATGCCCCTGATCATCCTTGAGTCATGATTGGTATGGTAAATAATTGACAAGAAATGAGCAATAATTGATAATAAATCAGTCCATACTTTTATAGATTTTATATTTTCTGATGACAATTGCTAGGACGATTTGTATCGGATTTCTTGCGGTAATTGCTATAGGAACACTACTATTAATGTTACCTTTTGCGACTCAAGATGGAAATTGGAATAATCCTTTAGTTGCTCTGTTTACCGCCACTTCTGCTGTTTGTGTTACTGGATTAATTGTTGTTGATACAGGAAGTTATTTTTCTTTTTGGGGTCAATTAATTATTTTACTTTTAATTCAAGTGGGAGGGTTAGGTTATATGACTACTACAACCTTTCTTATTTTGCTCTTAGGAAGAAGATTTGACCTTAGACAAAAACTAGCAATCCAAGAGTCTTTTGATCGTCCTTTTTTACACGGTAATAGTCAAACTCTAATTCGTTCCATCATTGCAACAACACTGGGTTTTGAGATTTTTGGTATTCTGTTAATGCTAAATGTTTTCTCTCAAAAATATGGTACTTTGCAAGGCTTATGGTTAGCTATTTTTCATAGTATTAGTGCTTGGAATAATGCAGGATTTAGCCTGTTTTCTGATAGTCTGATGAGTTTTAGTGATTCTCCAACCATTAATTTTGCTATTCCTTTACTAATTATTTTTGGTGGTATTGGTTATCAAGTTATTATGGAACTTTATATGGCTATTGTTCATCTAGTTACTAGAAAGCAGGAGAGGTTTATTTTTTCTCTGAATTTTAAGGTAGTAATCACCACAACAACTATTCTATTAGTAGCTGGAACGTTGATATTTTTTATAATTGAATATCCTAACCCTAATACATTGGGTAATCTTGACTTAAAAAGTAAATTCCTAACAGCATGGTTTCAGTCTGTAACCACAAGAACTGCAGGTTTTAACAGCATTGACATTGGAAAAATGAGTTTTTCAGGCTTATTTTTAACCATAGGATTAATGTTTATTGGTGCAAGTCCTAGTGGTACAGGAGGAGGAATTAAAACAACAACTTTGAGGATTTTAACTAATTGTACTCGTTCTGTTTTAAGAGGTAATGATGAGGTGGTAATGTTTAGGCGAGAAATTCCTGTATCATTAATCCTAAAAGCAGTGGCAGTAGTTTTCGGTTCCACTAATATGGTGGTATTAATGACCTTTTTAATTTACTTAAATGAGGGCATTTTTAACCCTAGTTTCTTTGAATCTGGAGTGACTTCATTTCAAGTATTATTTGAAGTTGTTTCAGCGTTTGCAACTGTAGGACTATCTGCAGGAATTACAGATAAATTATCAGCGATTTCTCAAATTCTGTTGATTGTAACTATGTACACTGGAAGGGTTGGAATTCTTCTATTTATGGCAGCGATCGCAGGGGAAACTCGTCCAAGGGTCATCCAATATCCGGAAGAAACTTTATTGGTGGGATAAGCATTAAATTCTAAGCATTCAGTTGTAATGGTTTCCCATTTAGAATGATAAATAATGGAACTCAATAGCTTAAAATTTGCCTATAATTTGATATAATAAATAAAAGCCAAACTATTGTTAAAACAAGGATGAGGTATTAACTTGAAATCCTTAAACTTTTTAAGTAGTCTCCGTAGAGAAACCCGTCAATTTGCTGTAATTGGGTTAGGAAGATTTGGCCGCGCTGTTTGTGAAACCCTCCATAAACTGGGGTACGAAGTGTTAGGAACCGACATCAATGAAGCTTTGGTTGCTCAAGTTTTAGCAGAAAAACGTGCTTCTAGTGCGATTGAATTAGATTCTACTAAACCTAATGCTTTAAAAGAAGCAGGAATCTTTGAGTTTGATACAGTTATTATTGCTATTGGTAACTATTTAGAAGAAAGTATTATTACCACTTTAAACGTCAAAGAAGGTGGGGTAAAATACGTCGTTTCTAAAGCTTCATCGGATATTCATGGGAAGCTTTTAAAAAGGGTAGGAGCAGATTTAGTGGTGTTTCCTGAATATCAAGGAGGATGTGATCTAGCTAACTTATTGACCCAAAATCCAGGGGTAATGGAACGTTTTGAACTCGATCCCGATCACAGCATTGTGGAAACTCGCATTCCAGAGGAGTTTCATGGCAAAACTATTGAAGAATTAAAGCTAAGAAGTCGTTATAATATTAGTGTTTTAGCTGTCGGAAAAGACGATAAATTTAATATCAATCCACCCCCTCAAGAAATATTAAATAAAAACCTCTCAATGGTTGTTATTGGTTCTAATAAAGCTATTCAGAAACTCCCATTATAAAGTGTGGCTATTTTCTAATCTTTCTCTAGCGACTGAGGTAGGATTTAAGAGAAATAAAGAGGCTCGTTTTGCCGTTTCTTGGGATAATTTTACCTGAGTTAAACTAACTAGCTGATCTTCTATAAAAGCATCTCTAACCAATACTTTATCTCCTTTGTTAAAATCACTTTCATAGAAAACTTCCCTAATACCAGCAGAAATAATTAATTTTAAGCAGGAAAGACAAGGTTCTAAGGTAACATAGATACTAGCTCCGTGGGTAGCGATGCCGTGTTTAGCTGCTTGTGCGATAGCATTAGCTTCGGCGTGGACTGCACGGGAAGGAAGACTACTGGAACTATCACAACTACTGAGTCCAGGGTAACAAAATCCCTGTGCTGTACAGTGAGCAGAACCGGACGGAGAACCGTTATAACCTGTTGCTAATACTTGTCTATCTTTAACGATGACGGCACCAACAGGAAAGGCTAAACAGGTTGAGCGAGTGGCTGCCAATTTAGCCATCATGATAAAATATTCGTGCCAAGTGGGTCTTTGTTCTTCAAGAAATGTCATTTTATTATTAAATGATTGATATGAAAATTAATATGAAAAGAATAACTTCAAACCCCCGTAGAACCAAAGCCTTTTTCCCCCCTCATTGTATCACTTAATTCCTTAACTTCCTCTATTTTAACCCGAATAACTGGGGTAATTACCATCTGAGCAATTCTCATTGCTTGAGTCACTTGAAACGATGTCTTACCATGATTGATTAAGATAACTCCTATTTCCCCTCTATATCCTTCATCAATGGTTCCTGGAGTGTTTAAAACGGTAATTTGATGTTTTAAAGCTAGTCCGCTTCTAGGTCGTATTTGTGCTTCTGTATTGGGGGGTAATTCTAAAGAAATTCCTGTTTTAATTAACCGGCTTTCTCCTGATGGTATTTCTACGGTTTCGATGGAGGATAAATCGAGTCCTGAATCATTATGATGTTCGTATCTAGGGGTGATAGCGTTTGGGTTCAATTTAATAATTTTTAGTTTCATTATAGGTTGAAAAAACTATGTATTTATCATCATTCATTCAATGTTACATCTTGATAAATATACCACTTTCAGAAGATAAATTATCAATAAAAGTTCGATATAATAAAGTTTAAAGCCTAGCTTTTCAAAGGAAAATTCTTGGCAGTGGGACATAAACTTCTATTACAAAAATAACCTCTGAATTCGTTAACGCTTTCTCTGTTGTAGATGACGATAAACATCTTTAATATCAACATGATGATAGGATAATGCAACTAATGTGTGATAGAAAAGATCCGCAACTTCTGAAGCGATCGCTTCTTTTTCGTCGTCTTTACAAGCCATAACTACTTCAGCAGATTCTTCACCTATTTTTTTAAGAATTTTGTTATCTCCTCCTGCTAATAGTTTACGTGTATAAGAACCCTCCATCGGATTATCTCGACGTTGACAAATAACCTCATAAAGTCCTGATAAAGTATCCGCTAGAGGTGCTATTTTTTCGTCATTTTCTAGTTGATGAAAACAACTTCTTTCCCCTGTATGACAAGCGATGTCTCCCACTTGTTCGATAGTAATTAATAGTGCGTCGCTATCACAATCGTACCGAATAGATTTAACCTTTTGAATGTGACCAGAAGTCTCTCCTTTATGCCATAATTCTTGTCTCGAACGACTCCAATACCAAGTCTCACCAGTTTGTAAGGTTTTTTGTAATGATTCTCGATTCATCCACGCTAACATCAATACTGTTCCATCTAAGTAGTCTTGCGCAATTGCAGGAACTAAACCCTGCTCATTATAGCGGATTTTATCTAAGGGGATAGCATTGCTTAAAGAATGATCAGACACAACAAAAAACCTCAATAACGCCACAAAACCATTGTCTTTTCTATCTTACTATCTATTTCTTCTAAGACTCTATGTTCTTTTTTTTATTTTAAGTAATGTTTCAAAATACAAATATTCTTAATGTTTTCTACAGTTTCTTGTATTAAATATGATATCTTAAGAATAGTAAGCCCAATGAATTTAATAGATGTGAGGACGGGGCTAAATAGAGATGCTTGACATCCTCTAGGATAATATAATCTACCAAAAATATCAAATTCTGAACTTTGATTATCAACAAAGTTTGTCACTTTGTGCTGATAACTCTAGGGAACATTTGTTAACCAATATATCGAAGTTCAATAAGATAATTCTTAAATCCAATTAACCAACAAAACTGATTCAAAAAAATTATCAAAACAACGGAGAAAATAATGAAAACCCTTACAGGAATGCTTCTATTAACATCATTAGTTTTGACCCCAGAGGTTAGAGCAGAAAACGCCACAGATTTGCAAACATTAATGGAAACAGGAAACTGTGTTGCCTGTGATTTACAAGATGCTGATTTACGCAACTTAGATCTAAGGGGTGCCAATCTTGAAGATGCCAATCTCATCAATACCAAACTCCACAATACCAACCTCAGCAACGCCAACTTAAAAGGGGCTAATTTAGTCAACGCAGACATGGATGGTGTCACCTTGAGCAATGCCAATCTGCAACAAGCACAATTGAGAGGGGTTCTAATGGTCAACGCTGACTTAGAAGAGGCCAACCTTCAGGGTGCAGACTTTACCCTTCACGATGGAGAAAGATCGATTTTGACTGGTTCTAATTTGCGTAATGCAGATTTAAGGGGAGCTTATTTGCGGGGGATTAAACTCAAAGAAGCCAACTTAGAAGGAGCAGATCTTTCCTATACGGATTTTTCCACCGATTACCCTGAAAATAGTACCTCGGAATCCGTTTTTAATGCGGCGTTGCTCGCTGTGCCTTTTGCCATTCCTGGGGCTGTTTTAGGGGTTGTGGGAGAGATTGTCATCCCTGAAGCGGCTTCTTTTAATGCGGATGTTAGCTATGCCAATCTTCAAGGGGCAAAATTAACCAATGCTAACCTGCAAGATATCAATCTCCACGAAGCTAATTTGAGAAACGCTGATTTACAAAATTCCAACTTACATCACGCTTATTTAGTTAACACGGATTTTAGTTATGCTAACCTAAGCGGAGCAAGGCTGAGCAACATCAATATGGAAGGAGCTAATTTTAGTAATTCCACCTTAATGCAAACAGACTTTCACCTTTCCTATTTGGTGAATGCTAATTTCAGCGATGCTAATTTAACTTCTGCTCAGTTAACAGAGGTTAACATGGAAAACGCTAACTTCAGTGGTGCTAATTTAAGGGAAACAGTTTTAAATTCTTCCTACTTAGTGGGTGTTAATTTGAGTGATTCTATCCTTAAAGAAGCCCAACTACAAGACATTAATATGAGTCGGGCTAATCTAGCCGGGGCTAATCTTCACAATGCTAACCTAGCCGATTCTAAACTGGACAATGTTAACCTATGTGGTGCGACTATGCCCAATGATGACATCTCCCAGGTTGGATGTACTGCTATTAATGTTCAGCAATAAGCTAGTAATGGAGTGGGCAATTTGCCCACTCCATTACTAGCTTATAAACCTGAGTTCCATTTTCTCTATTATGTTACTGTTATTAAAGTTCCAGTTTCGCATTTTAGTGAATTTTGGTTGTAATCGAATAGGTTCAAGAATCATTCCTGTTTCTTGAGGAAGTGTATTAAGATAATTTTGATAAGATATATTTTGAGAGATATCATTACTCTTAGCAATATGTTCTAAAAAATAGGGATTATTAGTTATATTTTTCCAATTAAAATTAGAATCATTGCACCAAGGTTCTTTTGTAAAAAGATGATATTTATAACCAGATACAACCAAATCTCTAGGATCTCTAATAAAATGACTTCCTTTATAATAATGAACTATTACATCAGATGGAAATATATTACTTTGAGGAATGGAAAATAGCTGACGACGTAGTGATGTTAGTTTTTCTTTTACTCTGTTTTGTCTTTTAATTATAACTATGAGATATTTAGCTAGAAAGCTAATTATTTAGTCTATAATCATGTATTATCAAGAAACTATAATCAACCACAACGGAAATTACTTAGAAACTTTATTAGACGATTGGGGATAAAAACTAGCGAACAACAGAAAAAGGATCCCGATATTAATAAAAACATCAGCTAAATTAAATACAGGAAAATTAACCAAACGAAAGTCTAAAAAATCAACTACATAGCCGAACAAAAAACGATCTAAGCCATTACCTAATGCACCGGCTAAAATAAAACCATACCCTAATTGTTCTGTGATTTTCATTTTTTCTCCCCACCAAGCTAAAGCCATTAATGCTAAACTGACTCCCAAAGAAAGCCAGCGCAACCATTTAGCACCCCCTTCAAAAAAACTAAAGGCAGCCCCTGTATTAATGACATAAGTAAAGTGGAAAACCCCCAACCACAACGGTATAGTATCACCAATATTAGGAAATACTTGCACCACCCAGTATTTCGTAAGTTGGTCTAACCCAAAGCCAACTAAACCGACTATCCAAAACCAACGATTTTTTTTCACGAATATGATTAGTAAAAGAGAATATAACGCAAAATAAAAGCAATAACAGCTACGGCACAAACTACCACCAATTGTCCAGGAATTGGCTCTACAGAATAATCCATAATCAGGTCAACCAGACTATTAGATGGTAACTCAGAGGGGATTAAGAACCATAGTCCCACTAAATAAATTAAGCCACAAACATGGATAACTAGTAAACCTCCCATAGCACTGATGGCTAAAGATTCTAATTTTCTTCTTCTTTGGAACGCTAACCAGCCGCACAACCAAGCACCAGGCATAAATCCTATAATGTAACCGAAACTCGGTTGTTGCCAATATTGTAGACCACCCCCCTGAGCAAAAATAGGATACCAAAATAAACCTAAGAAAATGTAGGCTACTTGAGCGAGAAAACCAGCATTTTTGCCCCCCATACAGCCAGTCAAGAGAACAGCCCCCACTTGAAAAGTGACCCCAAGAGGCAAACTATTGACCCCCTCTTGAGGCCAACTCCAGGGTATATTGGTTACGAAAGCTTCAACAAAGGTGCTGAATATGGTTAGTAATAAGCCGATTATCGCCCAAAGCAGTTCATTGGCAAAAGACACCGTTGATGAGGATTGTTTGGTATTAGTGAGCTTGTTTCTGCGTTTGCGTTTGATATTCACCAGGAATTGGAGCCTCACCCCCTTGTAATCCTAAAGATTCTAGCATAGCGTGATCTTCTTCTGGGGGTTGTCCTAAAGTTGTTAGGTAATGTCCAATCAGCATAGCATTAATACCTGATTGTAACCCGAGACTTTGTAATTTTCCCATTACCGCTTCTCGGCCACCAGCGTATCTTAAAATTTGTTCGGGGAGAATGAAACGAAAAATAGCGATCGCTTTTAGGGCTTCAAAAACATCTAATTTCGGTAAATGACCTAAAGGGGTTCCCTCTCTGGGGTTGAGGAGGTTAAGAGGAACAGAATCTACTTCTAAGTCTCGTAGGGAAATGGCTAAGTCTACCCGATCTTCCCAACTCTCTCCCATACCCATAATTCCCCCTGCACAAGCCTGTATTCCTGCTTTTTTGAGGTTTTTAACAGTTTCCACCCGATCACCCCAAGAATGGGTAGAAGCGATGGAACTATAATAATTTTCGGAGGATTCTAGGTTATGGTTATAACGACTGACACCTGCTTGTTTAAGAGCTTCTGCTTGTTCTAGGGTAACTTCTCCCAGGGCGCAACAAGGCTTAATGTTAGTTTCAGTGGTAATTTGTCTGACTGTTTCTAAAATTCGCTCAAATTCCCCTGACTTGGGGCTATTATATTTAGGCCCTCTTCCCTGGCTAACTAAACAGAAGCGTTTGGCCCCGGCCGCTTCAGCCGCTTTGGCTTGAGCAATAATTTCATCGGAAGATTTTAAACCATAGGTAGAACTATTTTTCCCTTGATGGTGAACAGACTGGGAGCAAAACTGACAATTTTCTGAGCAGTTACCGGATTTTACGTTAACAATACTACACAGGTCTACCACATTGCCACAACAAGCCTGACGAATGCCATCAGCCGCTTCGCAAAGCAACACAATGTCGTCTAAGTCTTCTATTTTTGTTAAAGTTAAAGCCTCGCTTTTGTTAAGGCGATGACCATTGATGATGCGTTGAGCGAGGGTATCTAACCAATGTTTTAGAGCGGCAGTTTCTTTTGGTAGGGACCGAACTTGAGGTGGTGGAGAAGATAATTGAACCACGATAGTCTTACCTGATGCTGTTTTAGGTCTTATGAATTGTATCATTTGATGGTTTTACCCTCAGCTTAGTAGCAAGAAATCTTTAAACTTATCACCCTACCTAACCCGGTCCCAGAGAGATTTAACCCCACAATTTATCTTTAATGTCGGGGTGAAGACCCCCGTTACACGAATGTTAGCGGTGGGATGAAACCCCGACCAATGAATGAAACTGCGTAGCATCCATATTTTAGG
>NZ_JARVCN010000021.1:0-15922 GCF_038442745.1 Crocosphaera sp. Alani8 | reverse complement strand
GGCCTAAGTTTTCGCAGCGAGTGACCCCTGGCTTTTTGAGAAGATACAAAAAACCGAGAAAACTTAAGACATAAGAGTGGCTGTTTTTGACTTGATCACATTTTAGAATTTTGTTAATTGAATTAAACTATCTCCTTAATCTTGAAAATGTATAGTGCCTGGACATTTATAACCTCAAGATGGATGCAACCTAGCGTAGTTGTAGAACTCAAAGTAATTGCTCAGGTTTTCTAAAGCGATCGCTACATTCAAACAATCCTTCAGATAAACTTCCTCGGATCATGGTTAATGTTCAACTTGATTAGGTTATGTAAAACAGGAGAAATATAAAGAACTTGTTAAGTGAATACTTTTATTTGATAGTTACTTTGTTAAAAACTGTAATATTTCCCGTGCTATTTCACATTTTCAACACCTTATTTTAAGAAAAAATTAACTTATATTAGTAGTATTGTGGTCAGTACCACACTATCATTACAAACCAAATATTTATAATTAGTTGAGTTCACGGATACGCAAATTTTGCCGACAGTGTTATACGTAGATTAAATAAGAAATACAAAACTATAATTATGATCCATACATTAAAAAATTTTAATCCTGTAGATTATGATTTTTATGATTATTATTATGCAAAGAGTAAAAGCAATTTCCCGAATAATTTGGTAGAAATCCTCAGATATAGAGCAATTAATCAGCCTAAAAAAAAAGCATACACGTTTCTCAAAGATGGAGAAAAAGAGTTAATTAGTTTGACCTATGAAGAGTTAGATATACAGAGCAAAAATATTGCAAAAAGGATGCTAGTTTTAGGAACTTCTGGAGAGAGAGCTTTGCTTTTATATCCGCCAGGAATTGAATTTATTACCGCATTTTTTGGTTGTTTATATGCCGGGATAATTCCCATTCCACTTTATCCTCCTAAACGTAATCAAAATTTATTACGACTTCAATCTGTTATTTCTGATGCTGGAGCAAAAATTTCTTTAACAACCCAGAATATCTTAGACAATATCGAAAAACATTTTATTAATACACCAGACTTAGCCGCATTGAGTTGGTTCACCACTGATAACTATAAAGACAGTCTCACAGAAAGTTGGTATCCTCCTCAAATAACCCCTGATTCTATAGCGTTTTTACAATACACATCGGGTTCTACTGGGAATCCTAAAGGAGTGATGGTAACTCATGAAAATTTATTAGTCAATTCAGCGGATATTGATCGAGGATTTGAACATAATTCTGATAGTGTGATTGTTACTTGGTTGCCCACATTTCATGACATGGGATTAATTTATGGGGTATTGCAACCACTTTATAAAGGTATCCCTTGCTATATGATGTCTCCTGCAACCTTTTTACAGAGTCCCGTACGTTGGCTTCAAGCGATTAGCAAGTACAAAGGAACTCATAGTTCTGCACCTAATTTTGCTTACCAACTCTGCGCCAATAAAATTACCCCTGAACAAAAAGAAACCCTTAACCTCAGTAGTTGGAAAGTGGCTTCTAATGGGGCTGAACCTGTGCGAGCCGATGTTCTCGAACATTTCTCTCAAGAATTTGCCTCTTGTGGCTTTAACTCCACTGCTTTTTGTCCTGCATATGGGTTAGCAGAAGCTACTTTAAAAGTCACCACAGTTGCTGCACAGGAAGAGCCTACATTCTATAGGGTTCAAGCTGACTCTTTAGAAGAAAATAGAGTTGTTGAAGCTCAACCAGAGGACGAAAACCAACAACTGTTAGTTGGATGTGGCAAGACAGAAATTGACACCCAAATTGTTATTGTTAATCCAAACACACTCACAACCTGTGCTGCGGATGAAGTGGGAGAGATTTGGGTATCTGGTAAGACTGTTGCGCAAGGGTATTGGCAACGGGAGATAGAAACCGCTAAAACTTTTAAAGGGAGATTAGCTAATGAAGAAGGACCATTTTTACGCACTGGGGATTTAGGGTTTCTCAAGAATGGAGAATTATTTGTCACAGGGAGACTCAAAGATGTTTTGGTTATCAGAGGACGAAACCATTATCCTCAAGATATTGAAATGACCGTTGAGCAATGTCATGATGCAATTATCAATCATCGTAGTGCAGCTTTCACGGTTCAGGTTAACGGCAAACAAAACTTAGTGATCACTGCTGAGTTAGAACGTCGTTATCATAATCGTCGTAAAAAAGTTGTCGCCATCCCCCCTCAAGAAGAAAGACGAAAATTAAGCGATCGTCGGCAAGGAAACTCTGATGATTCACAGTCTCAAATAACAGTTTCAGAATCACCAATTTTTCCTGAGATTATTAAGAATGTCAAAAAGGTTGTGTCTACTCATCACGGATTACAAGTACATCGCGTTCTTCTGGTAAGAGTGGGAACTATTCCCAAAACTTCTAGCGGTAAAATTCAACGATATGCTTGTCGTCAAGGTTTCCTGAACAACACTTTAAATGTCGTTTATGATAGCAAAGCATAGCAACCTGAGTTCGGTGTTAGGAGTTAAGTATTTTTTGCTCCCGAACGGAGTTTAAATGGGGAGAATTCGTAAATTCCCCCAATAAATATTACTAAAGTCAAACCGCCACAGAGGGTTGAGGTACATTAAAGAAAAGTTGCCTAATTTGTTCAGCAATCTGAGGACTGCTCAACCCTAAATCAGCCTTTGACTGGTCAGGTTTGGCGTGGTCTACCAACTTATCTGGGACCCCAAACCGTTTAATGGGAACTACCACATCGTGATCCAGTAATGCTTCAGCCACTGCTGAACCAAAACCACCCATTAAACAGCCTTCCTCTAAGGTAACTACTTTCCCAATGCGTTGCGCCAAGGGTACAATCAACTCTGTATCCAGGGGTTTGACAAAACGGGCGTTGATTACCGTTGCTTCAATACCGTGTTCTTTGAGAATTTCTGCTACTTGCAGGGAGGGATATACCATTGTTCCATAACCAATGAGAAGTACATCGTCGCCACTGCGGAGAATTTCTCCTTTGCCAATAGGCAAGGGTTCCCACCCTTCTTCCATCAAAGGAACACCCACGCCATTGCCACGAGGATAACGCATGGCAATAGCTCCATCGGTATAGTTAATCCCAGTTACCACCATACGCTGTAACTCGGCTTCGTCTTTGGGAGCCATAATTGTTAAATTAGGAATACAACGTAAATAGGATATGTCGTATAATCCTTGGTGAGTTGGACCATCAGCTCCCACAATACCTGCTCGGTCTAAACAGAAGAAAACGGGAAGATTTTGGATGCAAACATCGTGTAATACCTGATCGTAAGCCCGTTGCAAGAAAGTTGAGTAAATTGCCGCTACTGGACGCATTCCTTCGCAAGCTAACCCTGCGGCCAAAGTGACAGCGTGTTGTTCGGCAATACCTACGTCAATGTACTGTTTAGGTAGTTTTGCTTGTAGTTTATCCAGTCCCGTTCCTGTGGCCATAGCTGCAGTGATGCCAATAATTTTCGGGTCATTTTGGGCCAAAGTTGTCAAAGTATGGGCGAAAACCTTTGAATAACTGGGGGGTTTGGGTTTATTAGAAGGAACAGACTTACCTGTGGCTAGATTAAAAGGACTTTGAGCGTGGTAACCCACTTGATCTTGTTCTGCTAGTTCATAACCTTTACCTTTTACTGTGGCCACATGAACAAAAACAGGGCCAACTGCTTTATGCGCTTGTTTGAAGGTAGAAATTAATTCTTCTAAATTATGACCATCAATGGGACCAAAATACTTGAAGCCTAATTCTTCAATTACCGCTCCTACTTTAGGCATAGCAATACGTTTCATCCCTTCTTTTACCCGTTCCATTTCTGGGGTTAAAGACTCGCCAAAAAAGGGTAAATGCTTAAATTGTTCTTCGAGGTTGTCTGAAAGGAACTGCACGGGGTCGCTGAGACGCACTTTATTAAGGTAACGAGAAATTGCCCCTACATTGGGAGAAATTGACATTTCGTTATCGTTCAACACCACCATAAGATTAGTGTTGGGTAAATGTCCGGCGTGGTTAATTGCTTCTAAGGCCATCCCACCGGTAAGGGCCCCATCGCCAATGATGGAAACAACTTTATAATCTTCCCCTTGAGCATCCCTGGCCAATGCCATCCCTAGTCCAGCAGAAATACTGGTGGAGGCGTGACCAGCACCAAAATGGTCAAATTTGCTCTCGCAACGTTTTAAATAGCCAGCAATTCCATCCTTTTGTCTTAGGGTATGAAAGCGGTTATAACGTCCAGTTAACATTTTATGAGGATAGGCCTGATGGCCTACATCCCAGACTACTTTGTCGCGATCGAGATCTAGGGTTTGATAGAGAGCAACGGTTAATTCTACCACTCCTAATCCCGGGCCTAGGTGTCCCCCGGTGGCCGCAATGGTTTGTAAATGCTTTTCTCGAATTTGACGAGCAATGTCTTCTAATTGTCGAATTGATAAACCGTGTAATTGGTTAGGATGGGTAATATCGCTTAAATTCATATGGTTTGTTTTTTACCATCTTCATTGGATCGTTATATACTATTTTGACACCCTTCTTACCCGATCGCACTTTTTGATTAATACGGATATTGGCAGTGAGTGACTATAAGAGGGCTAAAAGGTGGAGGGATTTTCAGGTCAATCTTCAAAATTGCTGTCAAAAGTGGGTTAATGGTTAAAAACTTAGCTGGAGCAAAATAAGACAATGAAACAATGGTACGAAGAGTTATTTGAGAATTACGCAATTAAATACGATCAGGAGGGATTTACTCACGGGACTATTGGGGAGTGCGATTTTATTGAGGGTGAAATTAATTACGAGAAAAATACTAGAATTTTGGACATTGGTTGTGGGACGGGTAGGCATTCCATTGAATTAGGGAAAAGAGGCTATGAGATAGTCGGTATCGATTTATCTGAGTCTGTTTTACAACGAGCTAAAGAAAAAGCGATCGCAGAAAATTTATCCCTTGAGTTTCACCGCTACGATGCCAGAAAATTGCCTTTTGTTGATGAATTTGATTTGGCGATCATGATGTGTGAAGGTGGATTTTCTCTCATGGAAACCGATGCTATGAATTTCCAAATTTTAGCTAGTGCTGCTAAGGCTTTAAAAAAGGATGGACTGTTTATTTTTACGGCATTAAGTGCTTTGTATCCCTTATATCACTCTGTTCAAGATTTAATGAATGATAACATTAATTCAGGAAACACAGAAGAGCATTCTTTTGATTTAATAACCTTTCGTGAGTCTAGTACCTTTAATATTGAAGATGATCTTGGCAATAAAAAAACCATTAACTGCAACGAAAGATATTATGTCCCCTCAGAGATAACGTGGCTATTACAAACCTTACAATTTAAAAAAATTGATATTTTTGGTTCAAAACTTGGTGCTTTTAGTCGAAATGATATTTTATCACCTGATGATTATGAAATGTTAGTAATTGCCCAAAAATAGTCAGTTAAAAGATAATAAGATAGGGTTTGAATTTTGATTTTCTCCATTCAATTTTAAATCCCTATAAGCCTACTTTTATATTAAATATTTCTCTGGGAAGAGACACGACTTTTTTGAGGAATACTTAATCCCTCTTCTGATTGTTCTATAACTAACAAGGGAGTCGGTTTGGCTTTTTGATCCCAACTGATTAAAACCACTTGTCCTTGTATGGAAGGTTGCCAATTTTCTTTGCTTTTCATCGGAGTTAAAAAGTTTTCCAGACATTCAAGAATTTGAGCCACAGTTGAAGCACTGGATTGAGTGGGTAATTTAATTAATTTAATGGAAATACGAAATAAAACCCCTTTATTCCATTTTCCCTCTTGGGTTTCTACTTCATAAGTAACATCAAAACTTTCGTCGATATTTCTTCCCCCGACAATAACTCCAGGTTGAACTTTATCCGTACTCGGACGTAAGGCAGCCCCAATTAACTGAGTAACTTTCATTTTGATCTGATTAACAACCACGTAATGGAAAACCTCCTCATCCATACGCATTCGCAGATAATCTAAGTTAAATTCCCTTGCATGAACTAAGTCGGGATTTTGTTCCATTTTCCTGATGGTAACTAGGGCTAGTTTTAATTTTTTTTTAAGATCCTTACTTTTATACTTTTCAAATTTTAAAGCTTTTCTTGTTTTTTTTAGTTGCCATTGACTATGAGCAGCTAAAATACAGAAGATGACCAAAAGCCCAACAGTGCTAATTGTCCATAGTTGTCCACTTAATCCCCGAGAACCATTAGAAGGGGTTGCAGACGGTAAAGTAGGATTTTCTGTGGTTTGTGCAAGTAGTTGCGGTTGATAAAAAAACCGTGAAGAAGACATAGAGATGAGTAAAGATAGAGTCTTATATACCTTAAGAATTCCCAAAACTGAGGGCGAAATGTGCCATCTGTTAAGAAAATTTGAGTATAGCGACCTTTTTTTAAGAGGATTGTATGAGAAATTTTTGTCTCTACTGTTGTTTAGCGATCGTTATCACTGTCTATGGATGTCAGTCTTCACCTAACACCAGTAGTTCTCAACCTACTCCTGAAACACCTACAACAAGTCAACAAACCATGACCAATAATATGGAAGCACCCCAAGGAGTCATTGATGCTGTGTTTAATGAGATCACCCAAAATAACGACATCAGTGCCGATAAACTAGAAATACAGCAAACAGAACCTAACACTTGGCCAGATGGTTGTTTAGGATTAGCTAAAGCTGATGAATTTTGTACCCAAGCTTTAGTAGAAGGATGGCGCGTTACACTAAGCGATGGTCAAACCACTTGGGTGTACCGTACCGATCAAACCGGTGCAAATTTGAGAATGGAATCTTAAATTGAACAGGAAAAAAACAAGGATAAATTATTAGGAATTTCTGAAGTTATCCCAGAAAACAAACCGTAGCTGATATGGTTGAAAAATAGCATAATCAGGGCCGATTAAGCTTGAGTTATTTGCTTAAATTTTGAAAATTTTACCTCTATCGTAAGGAGTAAATATGGCAACATTATTAGAACAATTGAAAGAATTTACCGTTGTTGTTGCTGATACGGGGGACATTCAAGCTATTGAAACCTTTACCCCCCGTGATGCCACCACTAACCCTTCTTTAATCACAGCAGCAGCCCAAATGCCGCAGTATCAATCTATTGTGGATGATACCTTAAAAACTGCTAGAAAAGAGTTAGGAAAAGACGCTAATGAATCAGAGGTGGTTACTCTGGCTTTTGATCGTTTAGCGGTTGCTTTCGGTTTAAAAATTCTCGAAATCATTCCTGGGCGAGTTTCAACAGAAGTTGATGCTCGTTTATCTTACAATACAGAAGGTACTTTAGAAAAAGCCCGTTATCTAATTTCTGAATACGAAAAAGCTGGTGTTTCTCGGGATCGTATTTTAATTAAAATTGCCTCCACTTGGGAAGGGATTAAAGCAGCAGAAATTTTAGAGAAAGAGGGTATTCACTGTAACTTAACTCTACTATTTGGAATGCACCAAGCAGTGGCTTGTGCAGAGGCAAATGTTACCTTAATCTCTCCTTTTGTGGGTCGTATTTTAGATTGGTACAAAAAAGAAACAGGAAAAGAATATGTCCCTACAGAAGATCCTGGGGTACTGTCTGTTACCAGCATCTACAATTACTATAAAAAATTCGGTCACAAAACCGAAGTAATGGGGGCAAGTTTCCGTAACATTGGAGAGATTTGTGAGTTGGCTGGTTGTGATTTATTGACCATTTCTCCTAAGTTATTAGAGCAGTTAAAGTCCACTGAAGAAACCTTACCTCGTAAGCTAGATCCTGAAGTAGCTTCTAAGATGGACATCGAAAAAATTGCTATGGATAAAGCAACTTTTGAGAAGATGCACCAGGATGATAAAATGGCTTATGAAAAGCTAGACGAAGGTATTAAAGGGTTTACAAAAGCCTTAGAAACCTTAGAAGAAATGCTTAAAGATAGGTTAACTCGCATAGAAGGAGAAACAACAGTTAATAACGCAGCGGCTGATATTTTCCGAGTTTATGATTTAGATGGAGATGGTTTTATTACCCGTGAAGAATGGGCAGGAACCGATTTAGTTTTTGATGCTATCGATGTCAATCACGATGGCAAAATTACCCCTGAAGAAATGGCAGCAGGGTTGGGAGCCGCTATTCGTTTAGTTGAAGCTTAATCTATTAAGTCAATTGATTAAAGTAAAGGTGCGTTACTGTTTAGGAAGCGCACCTTTTATCAGATAGAATAAACTATGATCTAAGAAAAAATATGGATAAAAATTTAGTAATTTGTCGCATTTTGGATGCTAATTTAGATCGAGCAAGGGAAGGTTTAAGGGTAATTGAAGAATGGTGTCGCTTAGGATTAGAAAATAGCGGTTGGGCAGAAAAATGTAAACAAATGCGTCAAGAAATTGCTCATTGGCACACATCAGAGTTACGTTTAGCGAGAGATACTCCTAACGATCCAGGAACCCACTTATCTCATTCCCAAGAAGAAAATAGAGAGAGTATTGAGCAACTTTTACAAGCTAATTTGTGTCGGGTTCAAGAAGCGTTAAGGGTGTTAGAAGAATATGGCAAACTTTATGATTCTAATATGGGTAACGCTTTCAAAAAAATTCGTTATCAAGTTTATACATTAGAAAGTGAATTATTACAATCTTATCGCTATCAAAAACTTAAAAATGCTACTTTATATTTAGTTACATCTTCTACAGAAAAATTGCTGGAAACTGTTGAATATGCTTTACAGGGAGGCTTACCTTTAGTTCAATACAGAAGCAAAAATATAGATGATATTATTCGCCTAGAAATAGCTCAAAAACTATGCGAATTATGTCATAAGTACGACGCTTTATTTATTGTAAATGATCGGGTAGATATGGCTTTGGAGGTTAATGCAGACGGGGTTCATCTAGGACAACAAGATATACCTATTGCCTTAGCAAGACGCATTTTAGGTCCCAATAAAATTATCGGACGTTCCACCACAAATCCCCAAGAAATGACCAAAGCGATCGCAGAAGGAGCGGATTATCTAGGAGTTGGTCCCGTGTATGCAACTCCCACTAAACCAGATAAAAAAGCAGCCGGTTTAGACTATGTAAAATACGCAGCTAAAACGTCTCCTATTCCTTGGTTTGCTATTGGTGGAATCGATGAAGATAATGTTACCGAAGTGATGGCATTCGGGGCAACTCAAGTTGCTTTGGTTCGTGCTATTATGGAAGCAGATAACCCTAAAAAAACAACACAGAAATTATTGAGAAAATTACAAGGTACATTGTAAATGAATAGCACAGAAACAATTAAATTGCAGGTGAATGGCGAGGAAAAAACCTGTGGATCTGGGAAAAATATACCCGAATTTTTGATAACAATGGGACTTAATCCTCGCTTAGTTGCAGTGGAATACAATGGAGAAATTTTACACCGACAATACTGGGAAAATACGATAGTAAAAACAGGCGATCGCTTAGAAATTGTAACTATTGTTGGTGGCGGTTGATAAAATTTAGAGATTAAAAAATGACTAACAAAACATTAGGATTAGATGGGGAATTGTATCGGTATTTTCAAGAGGTTTCTGTCAGGGAATCTGAGGTACTGAAACAGTTAAGGGAAAAAACAGCAGAGCATCCTATGGGGAATATGCAAATTTCCCCAGAACAAGGTCAATTCATGGCTTTATTAGTGCAGTTAATGGGAGCAAAAAAGACCTTAGATATTGGAGTTTTTACAGGATATAGTGCTTTAGTTATTGCTTTAGCTTTGCCATCAGATGGTCAAATCATTGCTTGTGATGTTAATGAAGAAACAACAAAAATAGCACAACAATTTTGGGAAAAAGCAGGAGTTACTCATAAGATTGATTTGCGTCTTGCTCCTGCCTTAGAAACTTTAGAGGAATTAATTGAAAAAGGACAAAATAATAGCTTTGATTTCGCCTTTATTGATGCTGATAAAAGTAATTATGATAACTATTATGAAAAAGCTTTATGGTTAGTGAAACCGGGGGGATTAATCGCCATTGATAATGTGTTGTGGGGTGGAAAAGTTGCTGACAATGAAATAACAGATAACCGTACCCAAAGAATGAGAAACTTTAATCAAAAATTGCATCAAGATACGAGAATTGTTTTAAGTTTAGTTCCTATTGCTGATGGTTTAACCTTAGCTTTAAAGAAATAATAATAGCTTTGACTGATTAGCGATCGCTTTAATTTAATTAAGTAGGAGAGCAAAATTTATGGCTAAGAGAATCGTTATTTTTAATCATAAAGGTGGAGTTAGTAAAACAACTTCTATCTATAATATTGGATGGATGTTATCTAAAAATAGTAATGTTTTAGTTGTGGATGCTGATCCCCAATGTAATTTGTCAAGTTTAATGCTTGGGGATAAATTTGATCAATATTATTTAGATGATGCGACGAAAAAAGATAATATTAAAGATGGTGTTCAAGTTGCTTTTACTGGAAAACCTTATCCTATTAAAGCAGTTAATTGTTTTTCCCCAACTCGATCGCCGTCTCTTTATTTGCTTGCAGGACACGCTAATTTATCAGAATATGATGCTGCTTTAACATTTTCTCAAATAGGAAATAATGCTCTAGCAACGTTACAGAATTTACCTGGTGCTTTTTCTGAGTTGATAAAACTAACGGAAGAAAAATATAACATTGACTATACATTAATAGATTTGAATCCAGGATTAAGCGCAATCAACCAAAACCTATTTTTATCATCTCATGCACTGATCATTCCAACTAATCCAGATCCTTTTTCAGTAATGGCCATAAATACGTTAAAATCTGTCTTTCCAAGATGGGTTCTATGGAAAAAAAATTCTATCTCTCTTTTCGCTGACTCTCCTTATCAATTATTAGAAGGAGAACCAAAATTTTTAGGCACGTTAATTCAGCGTTTCAACATTCGCAGAGGCCGTCCAGCAAAACCATATCAAGATAATATTGAGCAAATAAAAGAGATAATTAAGGGCGATTTTTTTGAGGAAATTACTAAAGTAGAAATGACGTTAAATCAAGAACAGTATACACAAGAATTTATTGATGGTGGATACTGTCTTGATGAAATACCAGACTTTCAGGGGTTATTACCTAAATCTTATCAAGCAGGAGTTCCCGTATTTGAATTAACAGACAATGAAATTAATGAAACAGGAACTGTTCTAGAGGGAATGAAAACAAGTAGAGATAAATTTCAAGTTAAATTTCAATCTATTACTGATAAATTAGTTCAATTATTAAACTATGTATAGAGCATTGAGATTATTTAATCAAAATATAGACGAAGCGAAAAATTTGACTGCACTTTATGAATATTTAGAAAACTCTATGAACTCACCTTTGTCTTTTGATGATTTATTAAGAGCGGAAATTGTTTATTCTGTGAGTGCTTTTGATAAATTAATTCATGATATTATTCGGATAGGCATGATTGAAATTTTCACAGGAAATAGACAAGCAACTCCTCAATATTTACAAGAATCAATATCAATAGAAACTTACAATGAGTTAATTTCTCCTACCATGCTTCCCCCAAAAGAATATATATTTGAGCAAGCAGTTTTTAATAAATTGAAAACTATTTCCTATCAAGAACCTGAAAAAGTTGCAAAGGGATTAAGTTATATTTGGGATGAGCGGCAAAAATGGCAAAAAATTGCCGCTAAAATGGACATGGATGATAGAACAGCTAAAACAACCTTAAAACTGATAGCAGCGAGAAGAAATGCAATTGTACATGAAGCGGATATTGATATTTCCACAAGTCAAAAATATCCAATAAATAAACATGAGTGTCAATCAATCACAGACTTTTTAAGTAGATGTGGGCAAGAAATTGTCGGTTTAGTTGCTTAAGAGATCAAAAGCAATGGATACCATTATGATAAAACCCGATATGCAATCAATTCCCAGAAACTAGAGAAATCTGCCCATAGACAGGAAAAAAATTTATACATTCAAGAATATTAAGCTTGTTTTCATTGCTATACTATCTAGAGAGTGGTTAATAAAATCCTAAATATTGCCCACATTAGTCAACGAAAGGGGGCGAACATGGCTAATAGTCGTCGGGTTTCTCGCGTTTCCTCATTAATTAAACGCGAAGTGTCTCAAATGCTTCTATTTGATATCAAAGATGATCGTGTTGGTGCTGGAATGGTTAGCGTAACCGATGTATATCTCTCTGGAGATTTGCAACATGCTAAAATTTTCGTTAGCATCTACGGCACAGAAGAAGCAAAGATTGAAACCATGCAGGGATTAAAATCTTCAGAAGGATATGTGAGAAAAGAATTAGCGCACCGTATCCGCTTGAGACGCGCCCCAGAGGTTACATTTTTGGAGGATCATGGTATCGAGAGGGGAGATCAAATGCTAAATCTTCTCGATCAAATTCGAGAAACGATCCCTCCAGAAGATGAGTCTTATAATGCAGAAGATTAACAAAATAATGAATCTCTGTGACTAATTTACTACCTGATTGGACTCAATTTACCTTAAAAGAAAAGATCGGGCAAATGATCGTGGTTCGTGCTTCTGGTTATTTGTTTGATCACCAAATTCGTTACCCCATCTGGGAAGTTTATAACTCTCAATTATTTGATTGGTTAGAAACTTTAAATCTAGGTGGGGTTATTTTATTGGGAGGAAGTGCAGCAGAATTATTATTAAGAACCCAACAGTTACAAGAGTGTTCAAAAACTCCTCTTTTTATTGCCGCCGACATAGAAGAAGGTGTGGGACAAAGGTTTAGTGGTGCCACTTATTTTCCTCCCCCTATGGCTTTAGGAGAAATAGCTAAATCAGATTTAGACTTAGCAGTAAAATATGCTCATAAAATGGGAGAAGTTACAGCAAAAGAAGCTTTAGCAATAGGAATAAATTGGATTTTAAGTCCTATTGTAGATGTTAATAATAACCCAGAAAATCCTGTTATTAATATTCGCTCTTTTAGTGATAGTTGTGAAGTGGTTAGTGAGTTAGCAAAAGCATTTATTTCAGGTGCAAAAAATTATTCCATATTAACTACAGCAAAACATTTTCCTGGTCATGGTGATACTAGCAGAGATTCTCATTTAGATTTACCTGTAATTAGTCATAGCAATGAGAGATTAGAGTCTCTAGAATTAGTTCCATTTCAAGCTTCAATAGGGGCAAAAGTTGACAGCGTAATGACAGCGCATTTACTAATTGATGCCTGGGATAAAGATAATCCTGCTACGTTATCCAAAAATATTTTAACAGGAAAACTACGAGATAAATTAGGTTTTGATGGTTTAATTGTCACCGATGCTTTGATCATGGGAGGTGTAGCTGAAATTGCTGATTCTGATGAAATTGCTATCAAAGCAGTGGAAGCAGGAGCAGATATTTTATTAATGCCAGATAATCCAGAAATTGCTATTAATTCTGTTTACAGTGCTATCCAATCAGGTAGATTAACTGTTGACAGAATAGATGAATCTCTGAAGAGAATTTGGCAAGCAAAACAAAAAATATTTAATTCTAACAATCAAAATTTATCTATTTATAAACTGTCTCAAAAAGAGGATAGGCAAACTGTAAAAAATATTCTTAAAGCTTCTCTCAAAAGCAGTAAAAACTTGCCTATGAAGAGGAAAAAAAATACATTAAAACGAAATTTAATTGTAGTAGATGATATTTTAAATTCAGACTTTTTAGATCGACAGATGCCAGCTTTTACTATTCCTAATTTATTAGATTATAACTTACAGTTAGTTGATCAAAGTACATTCAATAATGCCTTAGAAGACAATAGAGAAACTTTATTACAAATTTTCATCAGAGGTAATCCGTTTAGAGGTAATTCAGGATTGAGTCAAAATGCTAAAAATTTCTACCATAAGATGCTTAAAAAATCAATAGTGAAAGGTTTAATTATTTATGGTAGTCCTTATATTTTGGAGTGGTTTACAACAGAAATAAGTTTAGACTTACCTTGGGTATTTTCCTACGGACAAATGGCAGAGAGTCAGGCGATCGCTTGCCAAACATTGTTCAATTTATCAGAGGTAGAATTAAGAGAAATGTCTAAAAATTTAGGAGATGTTTTTATTTAAAACTGTTTATTGTATAGTAATCGTTTTACATAAAGTCTTTTTTCTCTCATCTTTAATGGACAAACATTTTCAAAAAATATTGAACAGCAAGGTTATGTATCTCCTGCAACTAATGTTGTTAAGGCAATTAAGTATGTTTTATCTGCAACAAAACCACATCTACCTGATACGATAAATAACAAAATATATACAGTTTTACCTAATAGCATTAAAAATATTAGGCAAAGTGCTTAATATTAGCAAAATTTATCTTTAATGGTTGTTTCTTATAGACAATCAACATAGAGGCATTATATGAAATGCCTCTATGTTATTTTATAAGATTGATATCACCCGCCGAACAAAATTAAGCAAGAGAAACTTTGACAACTTTGTTCTTTTCTTCTTCAGCTTTAGGTAAGGTTAGGTGAAGAATTCCTTCTTTGTACTCTGCAGTGATGTTAGTATTATCAACTAGAGCAGGTAAACCAATAGAACGAGAAAACTTACCATAGCGGAATTCGCTGCGAGTAACACCATTTTCCTCGGATTTTGTTTCCTTTTTGCGTTCTCCTGTAATATAAACGGCTTCTTTTGTCGCTTGAATATCGACATCTTCTACATTAATTCCAGGAAGTTCTAACTTAAGCTTTACTGCATCATCTGTCTCCGAAAGTTCAGCAGAAGGAGCAAAAGATAGTTCTTTAAAACTTCGGTCTGAATTAGTCAATAAACCTTCGTCGAACAGTTGATTAATCTCACGTTGTAAAGCATTCATTTCTTTCCAAGGATTGTAAGTTACAAGTGCCATAATTGTTATCTCCTAATAGTGCTTATTGCTTGTTGTTTTTATATTAACGTTTGAAAAAGGTAGAGACAATACGGTTTATTCGACAGAGAATGGTGTATTTTCCCTCGGGCAATTAAATCTATCATAATTTCCTAATGTAGTCAGTTATAATAAGTTTATGGAGTTAATATAATTAGTTTGAATCCTTCTTGCTGTTTGTCTTAATACAAGAAAATGGGAAGTTATTGAAGTTAGTCCTATTGATAAAATTCTCATTAATTGAAATAGTATATTTTTTTATTCTGCATCAATAACTTAATATGAATAGGCATTTAAAACCAACATTCTCATAGTAAATTAATTTGATTTTTGTATTTTTCTCAAGATGCTATTTCTTTTTTTAGGTTTTTACGGCTTTTTCTTAAATTGAATACACTTTACTTATTCTCTTAAATAAGAACTAATATACAGCTTTTCCTTCGTAAAAATACTGCAATACCAGACCAAAACAACCAAAACTAGATAAATTCACGGATATCACAAAAGATTGCCAGTTAATATTATTAAAGTAATGTCTACATTTGCCCATAAGCGTGTAACAGAAGTTTTTATCCTGCCTAGTGAAAGGATTTTTTTATAATATAAATTAGGTGAAATATTCTATGAAGCAACAGTTATTTGTCGGAGGATTCGTCATAAGCTCTCTATTGGCTTTGACCTCTAATGTTCAAGCTATGACTATGATAATAGATGACTTTACAGTAGCCCCTGACCCTCCTATCTTATCTATTCTGGGAGATGACAAAAATCCCAAAAGGAATAAAACGGAGGGAAACGAAAGGTCCATAATTGGTGGTGAACGAGAGTTAAAATTTGAGAACATTGAAAGCGATTCGTCAGTTGTTTTAGGATTTGTAGCAATTGATAAAGGCAACGAGCGACTTTCAATTTCTAATCCTCCAGGGTACACGAGCAAAACCACTGTTACCTGGGACGGAACTGATCAAAATCCATTAAACTCAGATCTTGCACCTGACGAGACAAAGTTCCAAACTATGTTCATAAA
>NZ_JARVCN010000020.1:0-15935 GCF_038442745.1 Crocosphaera sp. Alani8 | reverse complement strand
CATTTCATCCCCATGTCTGAAGCCAGGGGCTTTCATGCTCCGATTTTCGGTAAAACCAAACTAAGCTTTATCGGAGTAACACCAACAGAAATGCGAAAAGGCTGGTTATCCAGCCTTCTTTGAAGCATCAGTTGTCTGCAAATTATGAGAAGATTAATCGATTTCTGGTGCAACTAACGCTGTTGAAGCTAACTCTTCGCTGACGTTATAGCGAGACATTTCTTGCTGCTGAGCGATGGTAGGTAAAGCAGAACGGGCTTTGGAAGCTACTTCTACGGTTTTTACATCGTAGGTAGTTGTAGCCAACTTAGGATATAAACCAATTCCAATAATAGGGAGTAACAAACAAGCTGTGATAAACACTTCGCGAGGTTTGGCATCTAAGTTGAATTTTGGTAAGGTTAATCCTTCGTTTTGTTCTCCATAGAAGACAACCCTTAACATTGATAAAAGGTAAATGGGGGTCAAAATTAAACCAACTGCAGTTAAAAAGATAACCACTGTTTTGAAGGTGGAACTATAAACATCGCTATTAGCAACACCCAAGAATACGGTTAATTCTGCCACAAACCCACTCATTCCAGGCAAAGCTAAGGAAGCCATGGAAGCAGCTGTGAATAGTGCGAAAGTTTTTGGCATTTTTTGAGCTAAACCACCCATTTCGTCCATCATTAGGGTGTGAGTCCGTTCGTAAGCACTACCGCAGAGGAAGAATAAAGCGGCGGCTATCAAACCATGAGACACCATCTGTAAAACAGCCCCATTCATTCCTAACTCGGTAAAGGAAGATAGTCCAATCAGTACAAAACCCATGTGGGAAATGGAGGAAGAGGCAAGGCGACGTTTGAGGTTGGTTTGACCAAAAGCGGTAAATGCCCCGTAAACTACGTTCACAACTCCTAAAGTGAGTAGTAAGGGAGCAAACTTAATGTGGGCATCTGGTAACATTTCGATGTTGAAACGAATTAACCCATAACCACCCATTTTTAACAAAACTCCCGCTAAAATCATGGATACAGGGGAGGAAGCTTGGCTGTGAGCATCTGGTAACCAGGTGTGCAAAGGAAAGATGGGTAGTTTTACACCAAAGGCGACTAAGAAACCGGCATAAGCTAGGACTTCTAGGGCTAATGGATACTCTTTCATACCCAATTGCACCATATCGAAGGTGAAGGTGTCACCGTAAAATGCCATTGCTAGGGCAGAAACTAAGATGAAAATCGATGCCAGGGCTGTATATAGTATGAATTTCGTGGCGGCGTAAAGACGCTTTTTGCCACCCCAAATAGAGATTAATATATAGACGGGGACTAACTCTAGTTCCCACATAAAGAAGAACAATAGTAAGTCTTGTGCTGCAAATACACCCATTTGTGCGCTATATAGCACTAACATCAAGAAATAAAATAAACGAGGCTTTTTCTCTACATTCCAAGATGCCAGCAGTGCTAACGTGGTGATTAAACCAGATAAAACGATTAAGGGCATGGATAAACCGTCTATCCCTACTGACCAGTTTAAGCCGATTTGGGGAACCCAAGGATATGTTTCTTCTAATTGAAAATTGCTGTTACCGAATTTGTATTGGTTAAAAAGGGCGAATATTGTTAATGCGAAATTTAATAGACTAATGCCTAGCGCGTACCAACGCACTGTTTTTCCTTCCTTGTCTGGTATTAGTGGGATGGCAAAAGCCGCTACTAAAGGAACAAGGATGATTGCCGTAAGCCAGGGGATTTGTGTGGTAACCATGGGCTAGTAATAAATACTCAGGTTTGTTACTGCTATTATATAAAGATTTGTAACTTTTTGAAAAGAGGTATGACAAAAATTTTTTTTGTTAGCCATTGATTTTGAACAATATAAAATAAAAAATCCATTCAAAAAATACAATGTATAGTCTAACACACCCTTGAAATCATTCATAGTTCCAAAGTCAAACATGGTAATTTGTTCTAGGAGACAAATTCCCTACACAAGCATCGGAGAGTAATATCTTGGGCGTTGAATTAAGAAGTTACGTTTACCTTGATCGTTTACAATCTCAACACGCAGCCTACATTGGAACCGTCGCATTAGGCTTTTTGCCTTTACCTGGGGATGCTTCTCTGTGGATTGAAATTTCTCCGGGGATAGAAATTAACCGCATTACCGATGTAGCTTTAAAATCTGCTGTGGTTCGTCCTGGGGTACAGTTTGTAGAACGACTGTACGGCTTATTAGAAATTCATTCCACCAACCAAGGGGAAACTAAAGCAGCCGGACAAGCTATTTTAGCCGCTTTAGGAGTTAAGCAAAGGGACTGTTTAAAACCTCGGGTGGTTTCTAGTCAAATAATCCGCAATATCGACGCTTATCAAGCACAACTCATTAACCGTAACCGACGGGGGCAAATGTTACTCGCAGGACAAACTTTATACGTTTTGGAAGTGCAGCCGGCAGCCTACGCAGCGTTAGCTGCCAACGAAGCAGAAAAAGCCGCTCTAATTAACATTTTACAAGTTTCGGCCATCGGCAGTTTTGGACGCTTATATTTGGGTGGAGAAGAACGAGATATTATTGCTGGTTCCCAAGCTATTCTAGCTTCTCTAGAAAGTGTACCAGGACGAGAACATGGTCAAGGAGTTAATGAATAGTCATAATCAATTTAAGACCTTAGTTGTGTCTAATTTCTGATTAACTTCTTTTCAGAAGGTTTGTTTAAAATATAATCTCAATTGAGTAAAAATCTGGGAGTATAAATGGAAGGAGCAAGGCAACCTTTATTACAACTATTAGATGTGTGTTTAAGTGATCCTTTAGGCAGACACCTTCTAATAGAAAATGTATCTTTCACTATTAATAAAGGCGATCGCATAGCTATTATTGGTCCTTCCGGCTCGGGTAAAACTACCCTTTTACGTTTGATTAATCGTTTGGAAGACCCCAGTACAGGATCTATCTTATTTCAAGACCAATCCTTAAAGCAATTTCCAGTGATTGATCTCCGTCGACAAATTGTTTTAGTACCCCAAGAACCTAAACTTTTAGGGATGACAGTTGAAGAAACTTTAATGTATCCTCTTAAATTACAAAAGCTATCCCCAACAGAAATTAATCAACGACTAGAATACTGGCGATCGCATCTTTCTATTCCGGATGATTGGTTAGAACGCAATGAGTTACAACTATCTTTAGGACAACGACAACTCATTACTATGGTTAGAGCTTTAATGATGCAGCCTAAACTATTATTATTGGATGAACCGACCTCAGCTTTAGACCGAAACAAAGCCTTGGAACTTATTGAATTATTAAAAACTATAACAACAGAAACTAAAACTGCCATTCTTATGGTAAACCATGATTTAGGGCTTGTGGAAGAATTTACAAAACAAGTTTTAAAATTAAACCAAGGTCAACTACAACAGTGAATGGTAAATAGTTAACCATAACCAGTAACTGCTAATTTATAATTGAGTAACCAACAATGGAATCCCCTGATCATCAACCATACAAAAGCAGACTATTTAACTTTCTCAACCGTCAATCTTCCCAATGGCGCAATCGTACAATCCGTAGCGTACAATACCTCAGAATTGGAATAGAATGGAGTCTTCAAATACTCATTTATCCCATCTATTTGATTGTACAGACAGGACGAGTTATTCCTAAACAACTGAGGTTCAGTTGGACTCAAAAAGCATTAAGACCTGGTGAAAATGGTAATTTTGATTATTCTTCCAAGGTAGATAAAACTTTACACAAGGTATTCCAAGAAACAGAAAATTGTCTCAGTAAAAGCAAGATTAAAAAAATAAAAAAAAATAACCTTAAAACTCCCATCTTGATTCAAGGAATAGCCAGTAAAATAGAAGACAAAGACTTAGTATTAGTATCGAAAGATAATACTATAATTGATATTTTTTCAGAAATACAGCAACAACATTTAAAAAAATACATACGCCTAGAAATAGCAAATTATTTGTACAATCTCAAGCACAATTACAAAGAAAATTTAAGATTAACTCATTCATTTTCTAAAAAAAATGATCACACGTTGCTACCTATTCGCTGGTTTTGGCAAACTATGGCGTGGATGCAGAAGGGAACTTTAGCTACTAATTTAAACTTGTTTAGAGAATCGTCTTTAGTTCCTACTGTCTCCAAAAATGTAATTTCTTCTACGTTAGCTACTTCAAACGTTGTGCAGGGAAACAGTATCGATAATTCCTTACAATTATCTTCTTATTTCAAAGAAAAATTAGAATTTATCAGAGGACATATTAGGCAAAAAAGTAATCAGTCTTTAAATATTGATAATGAAGATCCCTTCCGTATCGAATTCCTTATTTATGCGGCGATGGACTACTTCCTAAATAGGTTCGCAACCCACCAGCAATTAACTTCAAACCCAGACCTAAAACAGTTACAATTTTCTATAGATAGCGGTAATTTAGACGTTGGAAAACTTGAAGATTTTGATCTTTCTGATGATAATATGAACGAAGAAAATTGGTCTTCTGATACTCCATTAGTCTTTAAGTCTTCCCGCAAATTTTTACGTCAATCTGCATCCTCCACTGACAAAATTAAAAAATATATCAAGACAAAGACAAAGAAAAAAAATAAGCATTCAAATGAGTCTGTAACTGATTTACAAAAGACCGAAAACAATAAACATTCTGTTACACCTAATTATTCTGAATCTAATCAAAAAGTAAACAAAAATTCACCTCATTGGATCGAAACTGAAGCCAAAACCACTGGTTATATAAAACATCCTTTAGTTATGGTCTTAGAATGGTTAGACTCCGCTATTCATTGGTTAGAAAAATTAGTGAGTAAGTTAAGTAACTTATTCCGACAAAAGCATTAATATGCTACAACAATACAATCATAGCAGGTCTGAGAAGCTTACATTACATTCGCTCAATCAGTAAATATTGAAATTCCGATGAGAAATCTAATTTTAAACTTTTGTATCAGCTTTTAGAGACTATTTCTCAGAAACTTACCACAATTGCTGAGATTTGTGTAAGGAAGAGAAAAGTTTGTTATAGATATGATAAATCTTTAATAAGTGGGGTGGCAAAACCCCTATAAATTGCTTAGGATTTTGAACAAGTATCTAAAAAACAAGGCAGATACACTCTTGTTTCAAACAAATACTATAGACGAAATGGGGAAAAAAGTAGTGAAGACAACAATTATGCGACAACTATGGGCAATTATTCAAGAAACTTCTGGAAAAACGGTAGCAGGATTAAACGACTCAGACTTAATCAATCAGATAATTGGTAAATTAAATAGTAAACAACATCTCTCTTCTGAAGACTGTTGTATTGTCAGTACCTATCTTCGTTCCAGAATTCCACTGATTCGAGAAATAACACAATAGTATAAGTTATTAAACTTTATGTTAAGTTAAGTGAAGAAATAATTTTGGCAAACAACTCCAATGGTGCAGTCTTCCATCAAACATCCTACTACCCCAGACGACGAAAAAACATGGTATTGGCGAGGTTATCATGTTACATATAATTATTGTGGGGAAACAGGACCTGCTGTTGTCTTAGTACATGGGTTTGGCGCATCTTGGAGACACTGGCGTAAAAATCTCCCCGTTTTAGGGAAAACTTCTCGGTGTTACGCCCTCGACTTAATTGGGTTTGGCGGATCTGCTAAACCCACCCCAAAACAAGAAATTGACTACACATTCGAGACGTGGGGACAGCAAGTAGTTGATTTTTGCCGAGAAGTTATCGGAGGTCCTGCTATTTTAATAGGTAACTCTATCGGTTGCGTCGTTGTGATGCAAGCAGCCGTAGATTACCCTGAATGGGTATTAGGAGTAGCAGCCCTTAATTGTTCTTTGAGGTTGCTTCACGAACGCAAACAAGCAAGTTTACCCTGGTATCGTCGGGTTGGGGCAAATGCTATGCAACGCATTTTGACAAATAAAGCCTTTGGTTCCTTCTTTTTTGCTCAAATAGCCAGACCAAGCACCGTTAAAAACATCCTTTTACAAGCATATCATCGCTCTGAAGCGGTTACAGATGAATTAGTCGATCTCCTCCTTAAACCAGCCCAGGATCAGGGCGCAGTGGACGTATTTTTAGCATTTACAGGGTATTCTCAAGGCCCTCTACCGGAAGACTTATTACCCCGTTTAACCTGTCCAACTATTTTATTATGGGGAGACAAAGATCCTTGGGAAAAGATCGAAATAGGGCAAGAATGGGCTAATTATCCTACCGTAGATCAGTTTATTCCTTTAGAAAATGTTGGTCATTGTCCTCAAGATGAAGCACCAGAATTGGTCAATCCTATATTAGAAGAGTTTATTACGAAGTTGAGTTGATGACGCAGGTGCAAGATATGAATATCAACTGAAATCATCCATAAATTTGACTTAAAATCGCTAAAAATACCTTTGTACAAGGCTTTTGGCGATTTTTCTATGGAGAAATTCAGATGTAAACAGCCAACAAAAGAAATTTTTTCAAAAGTGATAGGTTTACTGATCGGTTTGGGTATGTTCCTTCTAGAAGCAAACAAAACATTGACCTCTACCAGAAAAAGAAACATTAATCCAATGAATAACACTTTTAACTCTACTTTCAAAGCTAATCTAATCAAAACTCTTGCTAACAAAAAAGGTAACAAAGGTTTCACCTTAATCGAATTATTAGTTGTTGTAATCATCATCGGTGTATTAGCAGCCATCGCTCTTCCCAACCTCTTAGGACAAGTTGGTAAAGCTCGTGAGTCTGAAGCTAAGAGTACCCTTGGTGCAATGAACCGCGCTCAACAAACCGTATTTGCTGAAAGAGGCACATTTGCTGCCAGTCTCGATGACTTAGAAGTTCCCGTTGGTAACGAGAAATTTTATTTAATTACCGTACCGGCTGCTGGAGTTCAACTTGCTCAAGGTGCAACCAATGCTACTGCTGATAATACTGCTGGTACATCTAATGGAGCTAATGGTACCCGTGACTTTGTCGCATCTATCGGTTACGATCCACTCAATCGTATCTTTGACTCTGCTGTTTGTCGCGCCAGTGGTGCTCTGAAAGGCGAAAAGTATGTGATAACACTTGATGGTACCAACAACCCGTCAAATGCAGGTCTAAGTGTAGATAATGTTGAAGTTAACTGTGATGGTACGAATACTATAGAAGTTAACTAAGCTGTAACTCAAATAATTTTTACTTAATAGCAAATAATCCCAGGTGGTTCGGTTACAATTACCACCTGCTTTTATTAACCTCATTTTGGTATGAGGCAATTTGTACCCCACTTACTCAAAGTAGCAGTTTCAAACTTCTATTCTCTTCTTTGAAAAATCATAACCCTGAACTCACACAGAATTCAATTTATACTAAGTCCGCTTATTATCGTAGAGCAATATTTTTTCTCCTCCTGCTTTCTCAATATGATTATCTACTGTCTAAAGTGGATTTGGTATTAGATAGATGCCCCCTTTTTAAATTGATGGCTTAAAACTTCAAAACATTTATGCCTCCTGCCTCTTCTAGAAAACAATATGAAGTTGTAAAATTAGCAATCAGAGATTAAAGTTGTGAATCATACATTTAAAGCTAACCTAATCAAAACCCTCGCTAACAAAAAAGATAACAAAGGTTTCACCTTAATCGAATTATTAGTTGTTGTCATCATCATCGGTGTATTAGCGGCGATCGCTCTTCCTAACCTCTTAGGACAAGTTGGTAAAGCGCGGGAGTCTGAAGCTAAGAGTATCCTTGGTGCAATGAACCGCAATCAACAAACCACCTTTTTTGAAGACGGCGCATTTTCTGCTACGCTGGAAGACTTAGAAGTTCCCGTGGGTAACGAGAAATTCTATCTTATTGATGTTGGGAATATTGCCGGCATTCAAATCGCCAATGGTGCAACCGATAGTGATGGTGATGGTAAGGTAGATAGTTCTGGTGCTGGTGGTGCCGCTAATGGTCAGAATGGTACTCGTGACTACATTGCCGGTATTGCTTACGATCCCGATAATCGTATTTTTGCCTCTGTTGTATGTCGTGCAAGCAATAATGCAACTATGAAGGCAACTCAATATGTTTTACGGTCTCCTGCCAATAATCCTAGCAATGCTGGTGTAACTACTACAAATGACGTTCAAGTTTCCTGTCAGAATGATACAGAAGAAGTTAGGTAATTTTAATTTTATAGGGTTTCTCGAACCTATAAGATACTTTTATTCTCTGACTCCCGAGTGCTGACTACTGAATCTTAAAACCAGAAAACTTTGCAACCTGACAGCGTTTTTCAGTTGAGTAGCAAATATTTCTAGTTAGGTAAGACACTGGAGACAGGGAAGATGGGGGAGATTTTCTTTAAAAATTCTCCCTTGTCCTCTTGCTTAAAGATTTGTCTATACAATTGAAACCCCCTATAAGTAGGGTATTAGGAGTTCGGAAGGCGGCTCCACCTGGCTTCGCAGCGGAGTTAACCCAAAATATTGAAAAACTGACCAAAACCAGCATCTAATGTGTGCTTATTTTTCCTGTCCTTTAACCTTCTGGGCAACAATTTAAGCTAACCGTGAAATAGAGCTGGCGTTATTTTGTGCTCTTCTGGCTTTAATTTAATTGTAGGTGAAAGGTTTAAGAATAAATGCGGGTACTATATGAATATCCATAGCAGTTTTTACTGGAGTTGATGAGTATTTTTACGCAAGATTTTCTGCAACTTGTGAGAAAAATTTGATTGATAATATAAAATTCCTTGCTTGTGAAGTTGTTATGGATTGAATTAATTAGGTGATTTTTTCAACTTATCACAGCAAACCGTTTTCACTTTATTAGGTATCCCAAAAATGTCTATACAGTTAACTTCCTTGGAAACCGAAGCACAACAAGCTCTAAAGGAACAACGCTACCAAGAATCTATTTCCCTTTATTTTCAATGTCTAGAGACAGAAAGCGATCACCTCAGTGATTATTGGTATTTAGGTTTAGCCTACTTTTTAAATGGACAAGAAGCAGAAGCCAAAGAAGCTTGGATGATGCCATTATTATCGGGACAATTAGATAATCATGTCCACTGGGAACAGGAGTTAATTGATATTTTAGATAATGCCATTGAAAAATCCTGTTTAGAAGGAAATTTAATTATAGGAAAAAATCTACAAGATGTAATTAGAGAAATTGATCCTGATTACCAACACAAGGGGTTAAAAAAAGCGATTGATTCGAGAATTCACGTGCTTTTACAAGAAGGTTCCATTAATGCTTTTGCAAGAGAATTTCAGCATGCTAGTAGGCAACTTTTAGAAGTTGTGCAATTGGATGACAGCTTACCCCGTGTGTGGAAAAGTTTGGCCACGATGTATTATGAAAACAAAATATATCAACAAGCTTATCAAGCCATTCGACGGGCGATTAACTTGGACCCAAAAGAATCATCCTATTATCTATGGTTAGGATTAATTTTAGAAAAGTTGGGACACATCGATCACGGGATTGCTGCTTATGAAAAAGCGATCGAGCTTGATAGCAAAAATATGGAAGCTTATGCTAGTTTAGGGTTAGCTTTGACAACCCAGAAAAGAATTGCTGACGCCGAACAGGTTTACCAAGAAGCGATCGCCCAATTTCCTGAGCATTACGGTTGTTATCTAAATTTAGCCAACCTGTTGTTGGGTCAAGCTAAAGAACAAAATCAATCTCCACCAGAGCGATTTGAAGATATCGTAAACTTTTATCAAAAAACTTTAGAGTTATCTCCAAACAACAGATTTGCTTTATTAGGATTAGCAGAAGTTCATGAGTTGGCAGAAAAAGAACTTGAAACATTAGACTATTTAGGTATCTCAGCCTATTGTGAAGGGGAATATGAGTTGGCTGCTGAATATTATACCCAGTATATGAACAAAAATCCCGATAACTTTAGGGCTTACGCTAACCTTTTTCGAGCTTATCGTGAATTGAAAAACTATGACAAGGCCATTGAAATTGGAGAAAGAGCAATACAACGTTTTCCTGACTCTAGTATTGTATACACTATTTTAGTTTATCTATATCAAGTTTTAGGGGATCTTGAAGCAGCAGAAAATGTTATTGCCAGGGCAGAAAAAGCCATACCTAATAACACCTTCATCAAGAAAATAAAACAATGGCTTTTACCCTTTATCTATGATACCCTCGAAGAAGTGGATGTCTATCGTCAACGCTTTACGGATTATCTAGACGAACTAATTAATAGTTCAGGTATCGAGCAACCAGAAAAGTTAACGAAAGAAAATATTGCTCAACTGGTTAATCCACTAGCAGACCATACTAACTTTTTTTTACAGTATCAATGTCGAGATGATAAGGCCCTGCAACAAAAATATGGAGAATATGTCCACAAAGTCCTGAGCTTAAAATTTCCTCAATTTGTTCAACCCCGTTCCCTAGAAACTGGTTTGCCTAAGCGAAAAATTAGGATCGGTTACGTTTCAGCATCAATGTATCGTCACACCGTAGGAAAATTATTCTTAGGCTGGGTGAAACAGGCTAATCATGATAAGTTTACTGTTCATAGTTATGCCATCAATGGCAAAACCGATGTGCAAACACAAAAATATGCCATGTTCAGCGATGTTTTTCATCATCTCCCAACAGAAAAAAGTGTCACTAAAGTAGCAGAAGCCATATTAAAAGATAAATTAGATATCTTAGTTTTTCCTGATGTGGGGATGGTTCCGATGATGACCTTATTAGCCGGGTTAAGATTAGCCCCCATTCAATGCGTTAGTTGGGGACATCCCATAACCACAGGTTCTCCGACAATAGATTACTTTTTAACTTCTGATTGGATGGAACCAGATAATGGAGAAGATCAATATACTGAAAAGTTAATCAGACTGCCTAATGTGAGTATCGCTTACCAGATGCCTAGTTTACCGAAAGTACCTGATACCAGAAGCAAGTTCAATCTTTCTGATTCTGCGGTTGTTTATCTTTCCTGTCAGTCTACTTATAAATACTTACCGCAATATGACTATATTTTTGCACGTATTGCCCTGGAAGTTCCGAATGCTCAATTTGCTTTCATAGAATGTGATAAAAGTCCTAGAATTGCTGAGCAGTTTCGTAATCGTCTCAAACGGTCTTTTGCTCAGGTTGGCCTCGATAGTGAGCAGTATTGTGTTATGTTACCGCGCCTAAATCCTGATGAATATCTATCTCTTAATTTAGTGTCCGATATTTTCCTCGATACCTTAGCTTGGTCTGGGGGTAATACCACCTTAGAAGCATTGGCCTGTAATTTACCTGTGGTGACTTGTCCCGGGGAGTTTATGCGAGGTCGTCATTCTTACGCTATCTTGAAAACCCTAGGGGTAGAAGAAACCATAACTCATTCAGAAGAAGACTATATCGCTATGGCGGTTAAGTTAGGACATGATCCCCAATGGCGACAAGAACTCACCAAGAAAATTAAAGCCAATCATCATCGATTGTATGAAGATCAAGTTGCTGTTGATGCTTTAGAAGCTTTCTATGAGCAAGCAGTGAAAGATCATCAAGCTAAGGTGTCTTAATCTCTTTAAACCATTGTAGATACGTTTCATCAAACGTATCTACAAAACAATCAATATGTTTGTAGGGGTCAACGGTTGTTGACCCAAATCGATCAAAACTCTCATTAAAAATTATGTCTTTAATTGTTCGAGAACTTAAAAAACACAATCGTCTGCAAGGTCTTAACTTTTTGATTTGTATTATCGGTTCCCGTCAACTTTCTCCCACAGAAGGTCGTGCCTGGACAGTTCTAGAACCCAATTTGACCATTCTCGGATTTGATGCTGATAACGATGCCTGTGAGAAAGATAATGCTCGTGTGGCTGAACAAAATGTGACTTGGACAGAGCATTATATTCCTTTAGCTTTATCGGATAAAGTGGAAGAAAAAACCCTCTATGTGACAAATGCGGTTCACTGTAGTTCACTGTATCCTCCTAACGAAGAATTACTGAGCCGGTTTGTGGGTATGGATACTGGGATTAAGTTAGACTTTACCATTGATTTGCCAACCACCACACTAGAACAATTTTGTGAAGATGAGAATATTCAGGAAATCGATTTTTTACAAGTTGATGTCCAAGGTGCAGATTTTGATGTTCTTAAAGGAGCAGAAAATTTATTAGAAAAAACAGTATTGGGGTTGCAAATTGAAGTCGAATTTTCCAAAATGTACGAAGACCAACCTTTATTTACTGACATCGATCAGTATTGTCGAAAAAACGAATTTAGTCTTTTTGATTTGATAACTAAGGATGGTTGGTGTCGTCGTCCTCGCAATTCTTCTCCTATTTTTTCCTCTCAAAAAATCGGTCAATTATTGTGGGCAGACGCACTTTATTTACGTGATCCCATTGAAAATGATCAACCCTCAAAGTGGAAAAATCCCACAGCCATATTAAAATTGGCTTGTATTGCCGATGTTCTCGATTATCCTGATTATGCGATGGAACTACTTCTTCATCTTACTTTAAACTATGGAAAAGATAAGCAATATAATTTTGCTTCGGAAATTGTCTCAATATTATCCCAATTTCCTCCATTAGTAGAACAGGGCCTTGACTGTTTACCAATCGTTCAAAAACTTCAAGCTTATCTCTAAATAATATCAAAAGAATTGGGATTGAAAGTTCGGTAGTATAATTTAAGTAGTGAAAGTCGAATTTTTCCCTAAGTTTCTGTTAGAATAAGAGAGAGAAACGAAAAAAGTTTTCAAATCTGGGATAATTATCTATAGTTTAGAAAGACTTTTTAAGAACTCAGAAACAAAATTGATAATGGATAACGACTATTCCTTAACTTCTCGTCCACCTTGTCCCTCTTGCGGTTCAAGGCAAATCTTGAAAAATGGAAGTACACATCATAAAAAACAGAAGTTTCTATGTAAAGAGTGTGGTCGGCAATTTATTGAAAAACCACAGAAAAAACAAATAACCTTAGAAGAAAAGAAACAAGTAAAAAAACTACTATTAGAACGAATTTCTCTCAGGGGAATTACTCGCTCTTTAGAAATATCAATGACTTGGTTACAAAAGTTTGTTAATAGCTTATATCGCTCTGTTCCTTTTGAATTAAGGGTTAAGGAAACATCAGATTTGGAAATCGAGGTTGAATGTGATGAGTTGTGGTCTTACGTAAATTCCAAGGAAAATCCAGTTTATATTTGGTTAGCGATCTCGAAGAGATCCGCTTCGCGGTGCGCTAGATCAAGTCGTCAAATTGTGGGATTTTATTTAGGCGATCGAAGCAGACAAAGTGCCAGAGAATTTTGGAAGACCCTACCCAAAAATTATCAAGATAATGGGAAATTTTATACAGATTTGTGGGAATCATATTGCGATGTACTGCCCAGCGATCGCCACTATCCTAGTACAAAGAAAAGTGGTCAAACAACGAAGATTGAAAGATTAAATAATACCTTAAGACATCGTTGCTCTCGTCTAGTCAGAAAAAACCTAGCGTTTTCTAAAAACTTTTTCAATCATGAAGGGGCAATTTTGTATTTTATTCATCATTATAATGAGGAAATACTATCAACTTAGATTAATTTTCACTACTTAAATTACACTACCGAAAGTTCAATAATGGATAATTGATTAATTATCCATTATCCATTGATCATCAAGCGATCGCCTTAAAATCTAAGTGGTATATTCGGCGTTAATTTTGACGTAATCGTAGCTTAAATCACAACCCCAAGCGATACCATTACCGGAACCATTGCCAACACAAACGGTTATCAAAACCGTATCTTCTTGTAAGTACGCCCCTTGTGCAGCTTGTTTCATATAATTACTGGCGGCATTGCGATCGTACTCTAGAGGTTGTCCGTTTTCCATCATGACGTACTCACCCAGTGTAATGCGTAATTCTTCTTGACGAAACTTAACCCCAGCACGCCCGGCAGCACCAGCAATACGCCCCCAGTTGGGATCTCGGCCAAAAATAGCAGATTTAACCAAGGAAGATCCCGCAATAGTTTTAGCGATACGTCTGGCGGACTGATCGTCTGGCGCGCCAGATACTTGCACTTCTACCAAACAAGTAGCCCCTTCCCCATCTCTAGCGATCGCTTTAGCTAAATGTTGACACACCGCAGTTAACATCCGTTGGAGGGTTTGAGCGTTTTTACTGTTGATGTCTGTAATAGCCGGGGTGCGAGATTGACCATTAGCCAAAGCGATTAAACTATCGTTGGTGCTAGTATCCCCATCCACTGTGATCTGATTAAAACTTTGGTTGGCTGCTTGGCTTAACATTTCTTGCCATAAGCTGGTTGATACTGCCGCATCACAAGTAACAAAGGATAACATGGTTGCCATATCAGGGTGAATCATTCCCGATCCCTTGGCAATACCTCCAACCCTGACGGGACGGTTCTCAATGATGGTTTCTAGGGCGATTTCTTTTGTAACTAAGTCGGTGGTGATAATGGCGTTAGCGGCTGCTTGGTTGCCATTTTCTGATAAATTTTCCACTAAAGGCCCAATTCCCGATCGCAACGCATCCATTTTAATTCGTTGTCCAATGACCCCTGTAGAAGCCAAAAGAACCATCTCTGGGGCGATGTTTAAAGCTTGAGCCACCAAGTCTGCAGATTCAGTGGCATCTTGCCAACCTTGTTCTCCTGTTCCTGCATTTGCTTGACCGGCGTTACAAAGAATGGCTTTGGCGATCGCTTTTTGTTGTAATTTTTGACGACAATAATCTACACAAGCAGCCCTTACTTGAGAAGTTGTGAACACACCGGCTGCGATGGCTTCCACGTCGGACATAATCAAGGCTAAATCCGGTTTTCCCGACGGTTTCAATCCGGCGGATATCCCTGATGCTTTGAACCCTTTGGGTGCGGTTATTCCCCCTCTGATTTCTACATAATCCATAGTCGTCATTGATAAAAGTGTTCTACTGATAAATACTAAGTATGGCTTTGCTTGGGACGAGAAAACAGTATCATACTTATAATATGATTATTGGTTAAACAGGAGAAAAAATAACCATAATTTCAACTTGTTAAAATCAGGGTTTTAAATAAAAGCCTCGGTAGAACCATTAACCTAAACACATTATCTATCAAACATCGTTATCAACTTCAGACATTTCTGCAATGTTTGAGGTGAAGGGGTTAGGCAGAGAAGCAGATTCCAGCTTGTCTAAAATGAGTACACTACCGTTTAAGAAAGTGAAAGTAATAATACCGTTAATGATGAGGGTGGAAAGTTTCATGATTGACTCCTTGATTCGTTATTTACCAAGATAAGAAGTATTTTTACAATTACCCTCACCTATAGGGATAAATACACAGTCATCATATTGGGTGATGACATTATCATCCTCGCTTCTCAGGGAACACTAATAAAAGGGTAAGGGGAAATCTCAGAGTTAATCAATAGAGTGAGAATGGGCATTGATTTCCACTTTATTCCACTTACAAGTAGAAAAGGGAATCGCTAAAAACCTGAATATACCTTGTTTTTGGGACTGACATCACCCCAGATAACCCCCTAATATGAAGGTAACAAGAGGAACAGAGAGGTCACACAAATGTTTAACACCACTACCACCAACAACAACACCACCATCGTTCGCAACTACATCATTCTCGCAGCTACTGTCATGTTCGCTTCCATAGGTTTAACCGATACATTTTTTGCTCCCACTCGCAACGGACAACAAGAACGCCTCAACAACTATGGTCAAGTCGTTAGTGCTGGTCTTGTTTCTTATTCTCAAAAATTAGGACGCTAAAATTAAATTTTTGACCGTTTTCTCTTGTTATTTGTTATTTACCCTCGTCCCTTGACGGGGATTTTTTTTGAAAGAATATTGTAGATTGCTATTTGAGTCAAAATACAACAATTTGCGAAGCTTCTCAAAAAGTCTGGGGGGACTCGCCGAAAGTTAGGGGACAAAGAT
>NZ_JARVCN010000019.1:0-15969 GCF_038442745.1 Crocosphaera sp. Alani8 | reverse complement strand
TGCTAATTGCTTATTTTTTTGTTTTGTTTTTTCTTCATGAATAATGCAGGTTAAGAGTATCAATAATTGCTGCACTAGGAACAGCTAACCCTGAAACACCAGCAGCATACCGTAAAGCATGACGTTCAACTTCTGTTAAATCTTGCCAAAGTTCCTCAAATCTTGGCGTTGCTTGGAAAATAAACTCTTTTTTTGCTTGTTCATCATCCCCATATTGCCACCATAATGAGGCTGCCATCTGCACATAATAAGGCAACCCACCAGCTAACTCATCAATCCATGATAACGGTGCAATATCACTATTAAAGCCATTTTCTACTAAATTATGCCAAGCTTCTTCCTCTAACGCACCGAGAATAGTGGTACTGAAAATATTGCCAAAAGGAGAGGTTAAACTTAAAGTCTTATAAAGTTCACTAACAGGACGCTTACTAGCAATAACCATCGTCAAAAGACCAGCACAAGCTTTAGAACGCCAATCTTCCCCCCAATCTTGGAATTGTTCAAGTCGTCTACTAATCGCCTCAAACTCGTCTAACATAACAATCAAGCGATCGCCTTTATCTACTAATAGTTGTAACCTATCTTCAATTTCAAAAGGATCATTATTATCTTCCCGTGGCCAAGGTTCTTCCCCTTTCTGCTTTTTGATTCCCCGTCTCACCCCTTCGAGAATACCCTCTGGAGTGTGAAACTTCTCGTTCGTGAGGTCAAGAGAAATGATCAGAGGTTGTTGTTTAGGTTGAAAAAACTCCTCTCGACGTTCGTCAATATAGCGCAATAGAGAGGTTTTTCCGTTACGCCTCAACCCTACAATATTAATACACTGAGGACTAACAGCCCCAATTCTATTTTTTAGGTCTAAAATGGCTTTTCGTCGCCCATAGAAGCTTTCAGGGGAGACAGGAGGACCGAATGTAAAGGGGTTGATATCTTTGGGTTTTGGTTGTTGATGAAAGCGTTGATTGAGTTCTGCTATGTCTGGAAATTGTTCTAAAATAACTTGTGTTGAGACTGCACGTCCCCCTGAATTATTATTACCGCAAAGATGAACTATTCCACATATTTGTCCCGTCATCAAATTCAGCAAAGGGGAACCACTAAAACCCTCAACAATATGTCCATCTTTTAACTTATAAAGCAGAATAGTTCCTTTAAAACTTTTTCCCTCATACTTTAAGGTTACTGAGTCTCCTTCTGGATAATCTAGTTCTACACTTTTAGGATAACCAAAAATGTATAAATCTTGATTAATTTTCGGTTCCTTCTCATCGAGATTAATACAATTATGATCAGGAATATCACCCTCTAATTTTAGCAATGCTAAATCAATGGGATATTCTACTAATTTTTCAATCTTTGCTTGATAGGTTTGATTATTAGCTTTCCAAAAAACATTAATAGGGTTAGACTTTGCCGACTTTACAACATGAGCGCAGGTTAAAATAAAACCAGAAGCAATAAAAAAACCTGTCCCTTGACTCTCACCATAGTTCAAACGGACAGTATACTGTTGTAAAGATTCACTAGTCATCATAGACAGATGTTCAGATAAGGTGATTAATCAATATTCAACTCTGAGAAATAATTTTGTAACCTTGAGCAACTATTATGCCATAAGGGTGAGTTATGATTCACCCCTGAGCAATCATTTTATAACGCTGATCAATAAGTTTGCAACAGTGATCAGTCGCTGTGCAATAAGGTTAAATTATTCTTCACCTGTGGTCAATCATTGTGCAATAGTGAGTGACATCCTCCCACACCAAATCACAGATTATGGTGTGGGCTTCCCAACTCGCATCGGGGATCTTTCTGCCCACAGAGGGATATTTCCCCTACGCCAGTTATCTAGGCTCATCACCCCCGACACCTCGACAAGGGGCTGTCTCTGGAGGTGTCCTCCAGAGCTTGTACGCCCCGTTTGACAGACGGTTTCCCTTCGGCAGAGTCCCTGCCTACTATGTGTTTCTATGCCTCGATTACAAATTTCTTGTGCGCTGGCAACATCCCTATCGCATTGATAGCCACATTCAGGACAATTATGAACTCTATCAGATAGAGTTTTTCTAACTTCTGCACGACAATTAGGACAAGTTTGGCTAGTTCCCCGATGGTCAACCAGTCCAAAATATTTCCCTCTTACCTTGCAAACATATTTCAAAATATCCCTAAACTGTCCAAAACCTGCATCAAGGGTATGCTTTCCAAGAAAGCCCTTAGCCATAGTACGGAAATCAATATCCTCCATGAAGATACTGTCTCCCATATCACAGACTTTATGAGCTAACTTGAACTGGTAATCTTTACGTTTGAAAGCAATATGATTATGTTGCTTTTCTACTTTCTTTCTAGCTTTTTCGTAGTTCTTAGAACGTTTACTTTTTCTACTTAAGCGATGTTGCAGTAATTTCAACTTGCGGTATTCACTTTTGAAGAATTTACGTCCTTTTTCTACATAATTATCACTGGTAGCTAAATAACTAGAAAGTCCAACATCAAGGCCAAGAAAATGACCATAAGGAGTCTCTATTTCAGGTAAAGTTATGTCAGATTGAATGCTAATGACAGCAAACCACCCCTTAGCTTTTTTGATAACTCTTACCTGTTTGATAACAAATCCGTTAGGGATTGGACGATGAAGATTGATTGATAGTTTTCCTACTTTTGGCAGTTTTATATGCCACCCAGTCAACGGATTACTTCTAAACTGAGGAAATAGCAAAGACTTCATCTGCCCATATTTCTTGAACCGAGGAAAACCGAACCCCCGATTACGAAAAAAGTCCCAAGCATCATGTAATCTTCTGACATTTGTTTGCAAAACTTGGCTTGGAACTATAGATAACTCAGGATATACTTTTTTAGCCTTTGGTAATTGATTTTGTTGTTGATGATAACTTGGGAAAGGATAACTTGCCGCCATAATATATTCTGACTCCAAACTACATCTATCTACTAGGCACTTACGACTAGAAATCCAATCCTTCAACTCACGCAAAGCATAGTTATATGAACGGCGACAAATTTCTAACCATTCAGACAACATTGCCTCTTGTTTACTATCAGGGTAGATACGATACGAATAGTTCAAAGTCAGCATACCCCTATGTTAGCACAAAATCTTTAAAGTGGTAACATAAGTTATCGAAGCGAGGTTGTGCTGTCGCACGTTAATATATTGGTCAGGCTGTATCCCAACCCTAAAACATTGGCGAGCGACCCCGGCGAATCGCATTCGCGCTCGTGAACGCGCGAGTAGGTACTCACCTACGGTTCGATATATCCCCCTCGTTTATAGGGTGGGACTTAGCCAGACATTCAGTTAACAACTTATAACTGATAACTGCTCACTGTTCACTCCCCCCATTCCATCGTAATTTCTAGATTAGCTTTACCACTACCTTTAACAATTAAACCGGTTAATTCTCCACTTTCCACGGCAATTTCTAAGCCAAAAGTAACACTAAATTTATCGGGTTTAACGGTTTCGTTGACTTCTTTTAATGTTTCTGCGACATCATTAGCAATAGACTTAATAATACCTGTTGCTTTCTTAAAAATCCTTGTTTCTGAGGATACTGGTTGTTCCCCAATTTGGGTTACTTCAACTTTGATGGTTTCTCCATCTGACAATCTTAGAGGGATAATTTTTTCGGATGCCATTTACCTACTCCATTTCTTGCTTATTTACGAATCGTATAACATAACAAATATAGTTTATTTTCCCTTCAAAATCTTTTTAACTTGTTGCAATATTTTTGTTTTAATTCCTGTTTCTGTTTTAATTAACTCTGCATCATCTGGTGCGTTTTCTCCGAGATAACGATAGTGTTTCCAAATATCCCAATAGGGACACCCTGGTTTAATTTTAATTCCTGCCCAATGTAAATAATGAAGGTTCTGATTATTACTAGGATCAATTAATTGATAACCTTCTTGTCGAAAATGACCAGTTCCTGCCCAGTTTCCGGGGTTTTTATCTGCTTCGTGAGCTAAATTAAATCTCCGTTGAATATTCTTTAAAATCATATAATTAATAATCGGTTGATCGGAGGTTTTATAGGTAAAATCAAAGTAATCTATATTAGCTGCACACTCTTCAAAGATTTGATATATTTTTTCTTCGGATATTAAGCCTTTTTTTGATGCCCAAAATCCACCGTTAAACATTCCTTTTAGTTCGCTTTCAGTAAATACTTTATCATCGACTATTTTCTGAGAAAAAACGTTTCTAATTCCTGCTTTATGTTGATAATCGTAACAAATAAAATCATAATCGGTGAAATAGTCTAGATCATCAACTATCTTTTTAAAAACAACAATATCCGTATCAATGTAGAGAAATTCATCAAATTCTCCAAACCAACAAGCTTGCTTACGAAACTGATTAGGACGAGCAAAAAAGTCTTCTCCAAAAACACTTTGTAACTTAATAGATAATCTTTCAATAAACTCTAAATCTGGATAAACTGTCACCCCAAAATCTTCGTTTAGTTTCTTAGCAATAATTTGATAGTTATCATCGTAGGGAATAAGTACAACGGGGGTGTTTTTATCATAACACCGAATACTTTTTAACAATGCGATCGCTTGTTCAATAACTTTATCGTTAGCAGTAATATAAATGCCGCGGGTCATAATTTTTTCCTCTATGAATTGAGTCCTAATTTTTTAATAACCTTTTGGATTAAGGTAGGCTTTTGTTGATAATATACTGCTTCTTGGTTAAATTTGGGTGATTGTTCTGGATGACGATAGTAACGATAGTATAGGAAAATATCTCGATAGGGAAAATCAATGTTTTCTCCTTGGCAAACCTTCTTAAAAATCTGCGATGAAATGCCAATATAATGAATATAGGTTAATCGGTTTCCTTTATCGTACAAGATGTTATTTTTGCTTTCAAAATGAGGAGAGGTGACACAACATCCTGTCTTTTGATCTTGGGGCAAGTTTAAAGCTAAATTATGAAGTGAAAAACCACCACGCATCATCATGTAGTTAATCAGGGTTTGATCCGGTGCCATACAATATAATATTTCTGCTTCTCCTGTATCTAAATAATTAATCAAGTCGTTTCTTTTTTCTTCAGAAAACAAGTCTTTTTTTGAACCGTAAAACCCCGAGCAGAAAATCTCGTTTTTTAGTCTTTCCTCAGCAAAAACTTCTCTTAACTTATTAGAATTTACATCATAAACATGGGTTAAATCTTTGTGCTGAAAGTCATAAGTAATACAATCATTAGTTTCTAATTTAGCAAAAATAGAATCTAATTTACTCATTAAAATGGTGTCAGCATCCATATAAATAAAGCGATCAAACGGTCCATCAAAAGCACAGTACCTGCGATGGGTTCCAAAGCGATGATAACCTTTACTGCCTGCTTTTTCCCATGTTTTCCGCGCCGTGGGATGGGTGTCCCAGGCAGCTTTAGCAAAGCCATCCCATCGTTTAATTGAAGCAGTATCGTTGTATAAAGTTACCTGGGGACGAGAGGTAATTTCTGCTGCTAACTTATCTGTCTTATCATCATAAGGATAAATACAGACGGGCATTTCTTGACCATAAATTGCTTCAATGCTGTTCAGTAAAGCAATAACTTGATCAAAAACGTAATCATTACCAAGGGTACAAATTCCATCCATATTTAACTATAGTTACAGTTATTAAAAGTTTCTCACAAAATTCGATAACCAATTCATTAAATTTAGTTTATGGAGAATTATTTGTCTTGCTTCTGCGATCGCATTTTTGGCTTCGTGCCAAGCGTCTAAACTAGCTGTTACTTCCTTAATATATTCTAAGCCTTTTTCATCGAGACTAGGCAACCGTAAAAAGCTACCTGGGGGTAACAGTTTATCTGCAGCACTCCCTCCATAATAAATGGGCAAACACCAACATAGTAAAGCATCCCATAACTTTTCGCTCACATACCATTCATTATCGGCATAATTTTCTATGGATAGGTTATAGTAATATGGTGCCATTCCGTGCCATTTATTCTCTAGTGTCCCTTGGCTTTTTACAGAGTTTGGCAGATTTCTACCATAGACATCAAAGTCAAATTGATTATCCCTCAGCAATTGTAAAAAAGCGAGACGACGGCGATGGTTTTCTGTGCGGTTAATACCTGATGTTATCCAGCTACACTGTTTAACTTTTTCAGGAATATTACCCTTATCTAAAAGCTCAAATTCGTGATTGACGTACCAAATAGCTGGCATATAATCTGGTTTAGGGGCAAAGTCATCCGGGCCTGAAACATAGCCACAATAACGACTAGCATCATTGTAGTTAGCACAGTTCCTGTTAACAACTTCTTCTAGGGGAGGTTCTCTTAATAGGTAAATTATACGTTCTTTGGGAACACCTCTAAGTAGGGAGGGGATATCAGGGGAAGAAACCCGAGATTTTCGCCAGCTTTTCCACCAGGGTTGAGGAGGAGACGGCAATGGGAAGTCAAATTGATACAGTAGTAAAAAATCGGGGTTAGGGTCGTTCCCTAACATTTTCATATCTTCCCAAACACCGAAAGGTTGAGGGCTTTGTTTCCATAACCAGTCTCTCCTATTTTGTAACCCAGGATAACTGCTTAGCATTCCAACGCTTTTTTGGCTCACACAATCATTCCTCTTCTTATTTTTATTGGCCTCACTAGATATCATAGGGGATACTATGTGAGTTTTGTCCAACAAGTTTATTGATTATGGCGAATGAGAACCCTCAGAAGAATTACCTGGTGATGGCATTGTTTCTGTTCTTGGGACGGATAAATCTGGTGATGGTTCTCTAATCTCAGGAGAGGGAATAAAGAACAACACAAAAGCTACAGCAGCTAAACTGGCAATACCTAAAGTAGCAGGAATAGCCCTTTGGGCTAAAGGTTCATCTGGAGGTCGATAACGACGGGATAAGGGTTTTAATTGTAGAGTTAAGTTGGGTAAGGTGAGACTGTCAGCGATAAATTGGTCAATAGCCTCCACTAAATCGAATAATTGCACCGTTGTTAAGTTCATCTCTACGGGATTATCTGTTTGGGAGGAAGGATACCAAGTTAAGCGATGGAGTTGCTGTCCGGGAATACTCTCAAGATTAATTTTGTCTTCGTCTGATTGACTTTGAATTGGGTGGGAAATACCACTGAGATATCCTTGAGCATACTCGCTGACGGTTTTGGCTAAATTCTCCAGTAAGCTAGAGCCTCCTTGGAGTTTTTGGGAAATTCCTAAAAATCTGCATTCGGTATTTACTAAAATTGATAGTACAGGACGGGGATCTATCCTATCACTGGAAGAAACGCCGTTACTTAATCCTTCTAAAATGAGGGTGCAGTTAGGTAAGTTGTACTGACGTTGAATATTCACGCAACCTCCCCATCAAATAAACTAATCCAAAAGCGTTGCATTCCTGCAGTTCCCGTACAAAATAGCAACTGTTTGAGCAAAAATAAAGCAAGTTCATTTAGTTGTTCTTCTGAACTCAAATAAACCGATACTTTAGCACGACGGGAGTTCATTCGACTACGAAAATGGGCGCGAAATTGGTCTAGATATTCCGCTAACAGAAAATGACAAGTCACGGGTAAGCCTTTTTGGTGCATTTGTTGCTCTGCTAGTAGTAGTTGGCGAATTTGCACTGTCAAGGGTTTAACACGGTCGTTGGCAATGATTACCAGGGCTTTCGCCTGTTCGATGGTTAAATTGTCGCGAGCATATGCCCGTCGCCAAGGATTAGTAGAACGCAGTCGCCACAAAGCAATACGATTTTTGATAATTTTCTCGAGGTTAAGCTGTTTTACCGTTGCTAACATCTGCTCCGATGCGCCTAATTCTAATGCTTCTAGGGCGAGTAGCAACAGATCGATGTGTTGTTGAATACGACCAGCACATCGCTGTCCTGAGATGGTGAAATCCGGCAAAACATCTAAAATAATTGGTTTTGATTCAACAGAAAGATTAGAATCGGCCATTGTGCTTAAAATTTGGACTTATCATACCATAGCATCCGCTATCTTAACTAAAATTCGTCAAGGTTGTGGACTCTTTGCATATATTCCTGGAACTAACTTACGCCGATAATACTTAAAGGCTAATAGCTTTTTGAAATTAGATATAGATTGTCTATCCTATCTTAAGCATATCAGAAAAAATAGAAAATTTGTAGTACGTTTCTGCAAACCCCATTCTCTCGTTAGCTATTTTCTCTGAATGTCAAAGTTTAATGATATTATTGATTAGTTTTGGTATATTAAGATACTGTTTATTGAGCGTATCCCTAACTTGTTTGATCAGAATTACAAATATGTTACACAATTTAAGACAATAGATACCTTTGATTCATATCTTTTACCATAAAATGTGTCAAAAAAATAGTAATTTAGCAAAAAGTTGTCTTTATTAAAAGAACTTAAGATGCCGATATATTATTTAATTAAAATGTTAGTAATTAGCTCTAAAAAATTAAGAAAAATAATAGTATAAAGGAAATATTAAACCTGTATGATACATTACATATTTCTGTATAAATGTTGGCAGAAATTAAGGGGTGTTTTTGGACCTGGACATATTTTTGGTGGTCTTATTGATTACACATTGACATTTGAAACTGATCAATCTGTTGATTCTATTGGTTTTTTTGTCGGGGGGATTGCACTTTTTAACCCAAGTCCTGGTGCTGCAGGAGGACACCTATTTGAAGTCACTTTTGATGATGGAAATACACAATCTTTTTCTGCTCAGGATGTTGACGCACTATTACCCTCTATCTCTAATAATGCACCTTCATCCCAAGCCATTAATGGCTTTATTGGAGTAGATGGGGATGGTAAGCTTATTAGGTCTTTTCGTTGGCTTCATAATCGTGATCTTAATTCGGTAGACGATATTGTCTTTGGTATAGCAGAGGCTAGTGGAACCCTTGGATTACAAAGTTTTGCTGAATTTGGCGCAAATGGGCCAAGACCAGATCTTCCCGAACCTCCAGAACCTCCAGCATCCGTTCCCGAACCCTCAACCAATGTTGCTGCATTTGCTCTGCTTGCTATTGGGGGTTTGTGGCAAGGTTTATGGAAAAAGAAAAAGAAATCTAAGTAATTAATCAAAAATCTGATTATTTTGTTGATTACTGCTATGGAAATCAGGAATGATACTAAATCAGGTTCTCAAAGCTATCTTATTTTCTAGAAGAGGCAGAAGGCAGGAGGCAGAGGGCAGAAGTTAAATTTTAGGTTGTTCCATTCAATTGAAAATCGCTATAAAAGAAAAAGCTGTTTACCTGAGTTCGGTGTTAGGAGTTAAGTCTTTTTTGAGGAGATACTAGGTGTTTGAAACTCCTGAGTGCTGAATGCTGAATACTGAGTGCTGATTGCTGACTCCTGATTGCTGACTTCTTACCCCGAAGGAAAGATAAATCAATTTTTAACGATCGCACCAAAGTCTGCTAAAACTCTCCCATGATTACGAAGGACTGCCAATAAATTTAAACGATTTTGCTTGATATTTTCATTTTCATCCATCACTAAAACACTGTTTTCTCCATCGAAAAATTCGCTAACTTTAGGAACAATATCTAACAATCCTTCCGTTAATAACTGATAGTTTCTCTCAGCTTGTGCTTGAGTTGTTTTAGAAACCAGCACCATTAAACCGTCAAAAAATTCTTGTTCAGAGGACTTCTCAAATAATTCGGTACTCACTACCTTACTAGGATCTAGTTCTGTATATTCTAACTCTCCCTTTTCTGCTAAACGGGTGGAACGGTTAACAGTTTCGTAAATTTTATTTAGTGTTCCGTTGTTACGAATTTCTTGTAAAAATTCTGCCCTTTCTCTAACATCTAAAAGATTTTGTAATGCTCTTTCTGTATATTCAGCATCCTCTTCCCCTAAAACAGCATTAACTAGGTCATAATCAATATTAACTTCGTCTTGTAAGAGATTTTGTATTCGTTGAATAAAGAAAGTTTGTAATGCTTCAGTAGGAGACTTTCTCTCACTATTAGCCGCCATAAATGCTCGACATCCTTGTAATAGTAATTGAGATAAATTAATAGGTAATTGAGCTTCCCAAGTAATAGTAATAATTGCATTAGCTGCCCTTCTCAGGGCAAAGGGATCACCAGATCCAGTGGGGATCATCCCTAAACCGAAAATGCTGATTAAGGTGTCTAAGCGATCGGCAATTCCTACCACTTGACCGGTTAGGGTTTTCGGCATGATATCATTTGCTCCACGGGGTAAATAATGCTCAAAAATACCCTGAGCAACTTGTTCTGATTCCCCACTAGCTAAGGCATATTTCTGCCCCATTACTCCTTGTAATTCGGGGAATTCATAGACCATTTGCGTCACTAAATCTGCTTTACATAGAAGTGCTGTACTTTCAATTTCTTCTTGTTCTTTTTCGTTGGTTTCTAATTGTTCTGCTATTTGTTGAGCCATGTCCATGATGCGATCAACTTTGTAGCGCATGGTTCCCAATTCTTTCTGGAAGGTGACATTTTCTAGTTGAGGTAAATAACTATCTAAGGGTTCGTCACAATCAGAGGTATAAAAGAACTGTGCATCGGCTAATCTAGCTCTAATTACCCTTTCATTACCTTGGGCAATAATGTCTTTTTTGTTGGGATCTCCGTTAGCAATAGTGATGAAATTGGGTAACAATTCATTACCTGATTTTTTCACAGCAAAGTATCGCTGATGTTTAACCATTACAGTGATAATAACTTCGGTGGGAAGTTTCAAAAATTCTGGATCAAACTTTCCTGCAACGGCGGTAGGATATTCTACTAAGTTAATTACTTCTGTTAATAAATCTTCTGGAAGATCGGCTTTTCCTGTTAATTGTTGGGAGATAGTTTCTATGTCTTTCTCAATGATTTGTTGACGTTGCTTGGGGTCAACTTCTACATAGGCTGAACGTAAGGTTTCTACATAGTCATCTGCCTTGCTAATACTGATAGTATCTGGGTGTAAAATACGATGACCTCGCGATAGGCGATCGCTAGTAATAGACTTCTCCCCATTAACAATTTCTATGGGTAAAATTTCTTCATCACACAAGGCGACTAACCAACGAATAGGGCGAGAAAATCGTAATTCTCCATTCCCCCAACGCATAAAACGTCGACCTTCTAAGCTGTTAATCCACCCTAGGATTGATTCTTGTAAAATTTCTTTTGTTTGTCTTCCTTTTATTTTTTTCTCGATAAAAACAAAGTCTCCTTTATCGGTGGGACGAATTTCTAAATCCTCAACGGTGACTTCTTGTTTACGGGCAAAACCTTCTGCTGCTTTGGTGGGCTTTCCCTCTTTAAAAGCGGCTTTAGCAGGGGGACCTTTTATTACTTCGTCTCTATCTTTTTGCTGCTCGGTAAGTCCCGAAATCAATACTGCCAGTCTCCTGGGAGTACCATATACAGCTATGTCATCCGGGGTTAAAAAGTTCTCTTTTAAACTGTTAGGAATAATCTGTTTCCACTGAGCGATCGCTTCATCAATAAAATCTGCTGGTAATTCTTCCGTACCGACTTCTAATAAAAAGAACATACTGACTTCTATTTGATAAGTTAAAATAGATTATGTTGAAACATATTTTCTTATTTTATCATTATTGGCTTTTGGTATCTATAAAATTTTTATTTTTAAGATAATCTTTACTTTTCTATTTTAAGTAAGCAAAATAGCCTAAAAATTAATTATTCATAGATATTGCGGTATTTAAATGTTTTATTAAAGTACCTTGAGGCAAAGGACCTTTTAAATGATTCCAGGGCAATATTTGCTCAGTTTTCCAGTTATGGTGAACATAATAGTCTAGGGGAGGTATTTGTCCTTTCAATTCCTTAAAAGCGCGTTTATAACTGCCTAATGAATCCCCGTAATGTCGAGTTAATTGCAACAATTTACTTAGACGGCGATCGCCTCTTGATATGAGGGCTTGAATCACTGACCAATTATAGCTTTCTGGGCGAAACTCTATCCCTTTTTTGCCGAGTTGTTTTTCTAAATATTTGAGTCTCTTCTTAGCAACTTTATTAACTCCCAACCACTGAAAAGGAGTATGAGATTTAGGAACAAAAGTGCTACATCCAAAGGTTAATCTTAACCCTGGAGCTGCTTTTTTGACAGATTCTAACATCATGATAGTTTGTTCGATATCTTCTTCGTTTTCTTCTGGTATTCCCACCATCCCATAGAGTTTCAGATTTTTTAAACCTCCCGCTTTAGCATTTATTGCAGCTTGAGTTATTTCTTCGCTTTCTAATTTTTTGTTGATAATTTTTCTGATTTTATCGGAACCACTCTCCACAGCAATAGTTACAGACTTTGTTTGGCGATCGCTCAATATTTTTGCTAGTTTCTCTGTTAAAGTATTGGTTCTAACCGAAGCAATACTAACCCGAATATCTTCGTACTTTGGTTGATAAAGATAATCTAATAAATCGTTAAATTCGGGATGCTGTGTTACGGATGCACCCAGTAAACCAATTCTATTAGTAACTTGTAAACCTTTTTCTATTGCTGGTATTAAAGATGATTCTAAATTAGCAGTGCGAAAAGGTAAAGTTAGATAACTTGCCAAACAAAAACGACACATTTCTGGACAACTTCTTACTACTTCTACCATATATATATTTTCCCAGGCAGCTTTTTCTGTTACCACCGTAGACGCAGATAAAATGTTACCTTTGTAGGTTTGTTTTTCAACGCTAGAAGGAATATTATTATCAATAGCCTTAATAGATGCTATTTTACCATCAGGATCATCATAATTAACTTCGTACAAACTAGGTACATAAATTCCTGGAATGGTTGCTAGATGCCTTATTTTTGTTTCTCTATCCTCGTATCTAACCGTTTTGTAAGCGTCAATAAAATCATTAATTAAGTTCTCCCCATCTCCTAATAAAATGACATCAAAAAAATCAGCAAAAGGTTCTGGGTTAGCTGTTAAAACAGGTCCCCCACCAAACACTAAAGGATGGTGATCTTTACGCTTATTAGCTTGAAAAGGAATCTTTAAATTTTCCAAAATATTGAGAATATTAACATAATCTAGTTCCCAAGAAAAAGAAAAACCCAATAACTGTGGTCTTGAGGGTAAAGACTCTTGAGAATCAGTAAATAAACGACTAACATTAATATCAGAACGAGTAGCAAAAGTTGCCCAAATAATTTGATAACCTAAACTAGTAATTCCCACATTATAGTCATTAGGAAAAGCAAAAATTAAAGGAATAGCATCATTATCAGGTGCGACGGGATTGAACAATAAATTTTCTTGGTTAAAATCAGTCATCGTTTATCATACTTTATATTTATGGCATTACCCGTTACAGTTAGGATATGAATGAGATTGAGACTTTTGAGAGCATGAAAATTAAAGATACATAAATATCTTAACCAATTCTTGCACTGCTAGATTGAGTTAATTTTCAATATTCAACCAGCGATCGCAGATTTTCCGAGAAATGTGGGCTAACTCCGAACACCGAACTAAGGTTGTCACTGACTTGACATATTCTTGACACACCATTGACACAATGATGATATTTAATGTAATTGTGGTTTTATTTCAAAAGCCAGTTTATGTATCTCTAACAACCGCTTTAAATTTGCTTTAATTATGAACCCCACTGCAACTAGACTTCTTAATTTTCTTCAACAAGACTTAGATATTCCCCCTGAGTCCATCAACCTTGCTTTCAAAGATGAGCAAGCAATGCCACATCATTTTCCGATGATTTTATGGCAGTACGGCTTAGTAGATAAGCAACAGCTAGAATCTGTTTTTGATTGGCTAGATGACCATGATTTTTGAACAAGATGCTATCTAAACTGTAACACGAGCCATTACTTTTAGTGAATTAATAGGAATTTTTCTCATCTTAGAATGACAACTAAAATGTCCTAAATCGTTTTTGTATTGCTGTAGGTCACATTTAGTATTTATCAAAAAATATTAAATATATCTTAAGGATTATCAAGATAAATTTTTGGCTTATATTAACAAATTCTTCTTGTTACCTAAAGTAAAATAAGGCGTAAGTTCTATGCTAGAGATAAAAATATATGGGTCGTGCGAAAAAAGTCGTGCTTGCTTATTCTGGTGGGGTAGATACCTCCGTATGTATTCCCTACCTCAAGCATGAGTGGGGAGTTGATGAGGTGATCACCTTAGCTGCGGACTTAGGACAGGGAGATGAACTCGGTCCCATCCAAGCCAAAGCCTTAAAATCTGGGGCTGTAGAGTCCCTTGTAGAAGATGCTACCACAGAATTTGTCACAGATTATGCTTTTAAAGCTATCAAAGCTAATGCACTGTATGAGAACCGTTATCCCCTCTCTACAGCCTTAGCCCGTCCTCTCATTGCTAAACTATTGGTAGAGGCTGCTGAAAAATATGGTGCCGATGCTGTTGCTCATGGTTGCACTGCCAAAGGTAACGATCAGGTACGGTTCGATTTAGGAATCTTAGCTTTAAATCCTACCTTGAAAGTGTTAGCCCCGGCCAGAGAATGGAATATGAGTCGGGAACAAACCATTGCTTACGGTGAGCAATTTGGGTTAGACTTCCCTGTGAAGAAGTCTTCTCCTTTTAGTATCGATCGCAACTTGTTAGGTCGTAGTATTGAAGCAGGTCCTCTGGAAGATCCCATGACCGAACCCCCAGAAGAAATCTATTTGATGACCAAAGCGATCGCCGATACCCCAGACACCCCAGAATATGTGGAGATCGGTTTTGAGAAGGGTATCCCCGTTAGTCTTAATGGTCAAACTTTAGATCCCATTACTCTCATTAGTCAACTGAACGATCTGGTGGGTAAACACGGTGTGGGTCGTATTGATATGATAGAAAATAGAGTTGTTGGCATTAAATCGCGAGAAATCTATGAAGCACCGGCGTTATTAGTGCTTATTGATGCTCACCGCGACTTAGAAAGCTTAACCCTCACTGCTGATGTTACTCAGTATAAGAAAGGGATAGAAGAAACCTACAGTCATTTAATCTATCGAGGTTTGTGGTATTCTCCTTTAAAAGACTCCCTAGATGCTTTCATTGATCACACTCAAGAAAGAGTTACGGGGACAGTTCGCATCAAACTATTTAAGGGTAATGCCAACATTGTTGGTCGTAAATCGGATTATTCCATTTATAGCCCTGGTTTAGCAACCTACGGAGAGGACGATCATTTCGATCATAAAGCAGCAGAAGGCTTTATCTATATTTGGGGACTTCCTACCAGAGTTTGGGCAGAAACAAATAAAGGTTAATTGTTTCATTTTGGGGCTTAATTTAGATTAAGTCCCTATCATTATTTTTTGATAATTTTATAGTCTAACTCAAAATTCATGGAAGAATTAAAGACCACGACGGAAATTATTAGCGGAATATCAGCAGTTATAGGTTTATTTTTTGTTGGTTTTCAGTTACGTTCAGGTGAACGATTAGCGAAAGCTCAATTTATTAATGAATTAGCTAGAGATATTGATTTTCATAGAGAAACAGAGTCTCATTTAGATAGAGAAGGAAAATGGTATGAACCTAATGAACCTAATGCTACAATTTCTTAACAAGATAAAGAGTTGCTTGAAAAGTATTTGAACTTTTTTGAAAGAGTAAAATTTATACTTGATACTAAAGTAATTGATATAAAAACAATTGATTGTCTATTTGCTTATCGTTTTTTTAACCTAGTACATAATCCTAATGTCCAACAGGAGATATTATTGTCTCCTCCTCTGAGAAGTTACTATGAATCAATTTTCTCTTTATATGACACATGGATTGAATATAGAAAAGGAAAGGACATCCCTCGGAAACGCTTCACCTTACCCCCATCAATCAAAAGAAAATAGATTAATATTAAAATAGTGAATATTCAAATTGCATCGTGTGAAGAACAAGATTTAGCCTGTATTATTCATGAGAGAATGAAGGAAAAGCCTGAAAGCTTTATCTCATA
>NZ_JARVCN010000018.1:0-15980 GCF_038442745.1 Crocosphaera sp. Alani8 | reverse complement strand
TATTCTCAAACACTTTGGCTCAAACTATACAATTAATTTTGCTTAGGTACTTAATTCAAGAGACACAAAAACATCTTTTAATTGAGGACGAAAAATGTTGTTAAGTCCTTCAGTTTTATATTGAACACATTCGTTACCTTGGCATTTAATATATTTATCATCTGTTGCTGCTAATTGCCATTTTATCGCTTCAGATAAACTATCCTGAATTCGTTTAAAAGTATCCGCACCTTTTTTCCCTTCTTCGCTATAAATTTCGGTTAATCTATCTAAAAAAGCTTGAGAATAAGCAGCCCAAATTGTTGTTCCTATTGTTGGGAAAATAGTTATAATAGCTTGTATCCATTGAGCATCTTTAATAAACGATCCCAACGCAAAAGCAGATCCCCCAAATGGTGCATATCTGATAACAAATTTAACTGCTTCTTGAATTGGTTTTGGTGATTGTTGGTTCGTCATAAAATATCTTTATTTTTTTAAAATTTTGACCCCTAAACTCCTTAAACTCATATCTTGCACCTTGGATAAAACTGGCTAGTTTGTAGGCGTTCAGCTATCAGCTATCAGCCATCAGTTAAAGCATATCAATCTCTATTTTATGCTGTGAGTGAGATTAAACCAATGCTTAACGCTTTCAGCTAAGAGATGAAAGCCGAACGCTGTGCGATAGCGCCGAAACGGAGTGAGGAACTGCTTACTAATTTAAGTTTTTATATACTGGTACAAGATGTCAGTTAAATATATATTTTCTCGGACTCATTAGGTACACCTAACTCCTGCCCCCTGCCTTAACTTCTTGTACCACACTAAGTCGAAAACTGCTGTAATAGTAGCTCTAGATGTTAAATCAAAAGCCTAAAAAACAATTAAAACGCAAAAAAACAGACAGGCATAAACCTGTCTGTTGAGAATACAAAAGTTTAGCTAATTGTTAAAACTCGACTAAAAGTTTAACTCGGCAGCTTGTACTCTTTCGACTTGTTTCTTCTTAATAACTAAGAGAATTTGGACTAACATAATACCAGCCAAGAAGACCACTAACCCTTTAATTCTAGTGGGGTTTTGTAGGACAACTTCTGTATCTTTCTGTCCAAAACCACCAACATTAGGATTATTGGTTAAAGCTTGTCCTGTTTCTACTTCCGTACCTTCAGAAACGATTAGTTGAAGACCAGCAGGAACTGACTCATCTACATCACCTTCTGCTGTAGCGATGGTGACGATGTAGCTACCGTCTTCTTGATCGCTAATCTTACTAATGGTTCCAGCTTGGGACGCTTTAAAAACGTTATTATTGCTAGATTGTCCCGTGGGATAAATTTGACCACGACCACGGTTTGCCCCTAAATGAACCTGATACTTACCAAAGTTAACATTGCGATCCTCTGCTGGGTTGGGGGATAGCACAGGGAAAACGATTTCTTGGTATTGTTCTCCCGGTAAGGGACCAACGAGAACCACATTAGGTTGATCTTCGCGGTAGGGTTGGAAGTAGAGACTTCCTACTTCTTCCTTCATTTCTTCGGGAATGCGATCGGAAGGAGCAATTTTGAACCCGTCCGGTAACATTAGCACAGCACCTACATTGAGGCCACCCTTAGAACCGTCTCCGAGAATTTGTTGGGATTCGAGATCGTAGGGAATTTTTACCACAGCTTTGAACACTGTGTCGGGTAAAACGGATTGAGGAATTTCTACTTCAGCAGCTTTTTCTGCTAAGTGACAGTTAGCACAAACGATGCGCCCTGTTGCTTCTCTAGGGGTTTCTGGGGCAGTTTCTTGGGCCCAGAAAGGATAGGCGGAGGCAGTTTGGGTAGAAGTGAAACCATTACCAATGGATAAAGCGATGGTTGCTAGAGCAACTAAGAAAAATCGCAACAACACTTGCTTACTTTGGCACCAAATTGCCGAAAAATCGGATACTCTCATTGCTCAGTCAAAATTATGTAATTTTTAAACAGTAAGGGGATTTATTAATCAGTTGTGAGTTCTGGGTTATCAGTTGTTCAGTTAAGTTTTGACTGTTCACTGCTTCACTGTTAACGGCTCACTGTTCACTGAAATTAAGCCCACCAGGGATTTTCATCTGTGCGGAAGTCGGTTTCTTTCCATTCGCTGAATACCACCTTATCTCCCTCATTCACGTTGACGTGAGCTAGGGCTAAGGACAGAGGAGCGGGTCCACGAACCACTTTACCCTCAGCGTTGTATTGAGAACCATGACAGGGACAGATAAACTTATCTTCACTGGCGTTCCAGGGAACTACGCAGCCTAAGTGAGTGCATACAGCGTTGATGCCGTAGTCGGCGATCGCAGAATCTCCTTCGACCACTAAATAAGTAGGATCGCCCTTTAGGCCTTGAGCCAAGACGCGGTCTCCTACGTTGTGATCAGCGATAAAGTTACTAGCGACGATGTCATTGCCTAAGGCATCTTTGGCGGTAACACCACCACCAGCGCCACCACTAGAAGGGGGGATGAAATATTTCACCACTGGATACAATGCACCAGCTGCCACGCCGGTGATGGTTCCAAAGGTGAGTAAGTTCATAAATTGGCGACGCCCCATATCGGGGACATCGGATGAACCAGATACTTGTGTCATAACGATTGATGGATAGATCTAGGTTGGTTAACAGACTGAGGATTTAATCTCAGCAATGATTACAGGTTGTACGTTTGTTAAAAGGATATGATAGCACCCCTGTTTTCGACAAGGATACTAGCAAAATTTTTATCTCTTTTGAGTAGCCAAAGCCTGGCAATCTCTTTATTTGAAGGTCTATTTTAAATTATCGCAGAAAAGTGGGCAATAATCTGACCTGTAGAAAAATTTCATACTGGGATCGAAAAACGTCAGCCTTTGGGGTATGATTGGGGTCATTAATAATGTTTTAATTTATTGAAGTAAAACACAGAGGGTAAGACGCAGTGATTAGAGTAGCAATCAACGGGTTCGGACGTATTGGACGTAACTTTTTGCGGTGCTGGTTAGGTCGGGAAAACAGTGGACTGGAGGTAGTTGGTCTTAACGACACTTCTGATCCCAGAACCAATGCCCACCTGCTAAGATACGATTCCATGCTCGGTATATTAGACGCTGACATCGAGGCAGATGAAAACTCCCTCACCGTCAACGGCAAAACCATCAAGTGTGTTTCTGATCGCAACCCTCTAAACTTACCTTGGACAGAATGGAATGTAGATTTAATTATCGAATCCACTGGGGTTTTTGTTACGGAAGAGGGTGCTTCTAAACACTTAGTAGCTGGTGCCAAAAAGGTCTTAATTACAGCCCCAGGAAAAGGCGGTAATGTAGGTACCTACGTTGTTGGAGTCAACCACCAAGACTACGAACACGACAAACACAATGTAATTAGTAACGCTAGTTGCACCACTAACTGTTTAGCACCTGTGGTAAAGGTCTTAAACGATAATTTTGGTATCATCAAAGGTACCATGACTACCACCCACAGTTACACTGGGGATCAACGCATTTTAGATGCTTCTCACCGTGATCTCCGCCGGGCGCGGGCTGCTGCGGTTAATATTGTTCCCACCTCCACAGGAGCGGCTAAGGCAGTTGCATTAGTGATTCCTGAGATGAAAGGAAAGTTAAACGGTATTGCCATGCGGGTTCCTACTCCTAACGTTTCTGTGGTTGACTTGGTGGCACAAGTGGAAAAAAGCACCATTGCTGAACAAGTTAATGATATCTTCAAGACTGCTTCTGAAGGCTCCATGAAAGGTGTTCTCGGCTACAATGATTTACCTTTAGTCTCTTGTGACTATCGAGGAACCGATGTATCTTCCATCGTTGATGCCAGCCTCACAATGGTTATGGGTGGAGATATGGTTAAAATTGTTGCTTGGTACGACAACGAATGGGGTTACTCTCAACGGGTTGTTGACTTAGCTGAAGTTGTAGCTGATAACTGGAAATAAATCCTTAGCTTAAGCTTATTGAATTCTATTATTTACTTTAGTTTAGCCCCTGAATTGAATTTAGGGGCTATTTTCATGTGATGATCTACACTCTAATATTTACCCTTTTGTAAAGAACATTAGGTGCTGTTGGGGCAAGATTTCTTCGGTTTTTTCCCACACTAAACCAACTTGACTCATCTCTTTTTTAACTTGTTTTGTCGTCATTTTGTGTAAAGTTTTAATAGGAATTAGGGGGTTTTCACGACGATATTCTGCTAGAAAAACTCTGCCATTTGGCTTCAACGCAAAGGCAACATCGTCCATCATTTCTTTGGGATATTCAAACTCGTGATAAGCATCCACCATTAAAACTACATCAACGGAATTTTTGGGTAAATTGATATTTTTTGTATCTCCTAGAATAGTTTTTACATTATTAACTTTATTTTCTTCTTTAAGAAAGTCAATAATATCTAGCATTTCGGGTTGAATATCCACAGCTAAAACCTTTCCATCTGGAACCAAAGAAGCGAGACGAAAAGAAAAATATCCGCTTCCTGCACCGATGTCAGCTACAGTGTCTGTAGATTTTAAGTCTAAAGAATCAATCACTTTTGAAGGGTTCTCTTCTTGTTCTCGATTAGGTCTTTCTAACCATAAAAATTCTTGATGTCCCATCACTTTGGCGATTTCTCTACCTAGGTAAAACTTCCCAATTCCGTCGCGACTATGTAGGGCATGATATTGATAATAATCGTCGCTACTTTTCTCAGAAATAATAGAAGCATCATAGGTAAAGCTCTGACTACCAAAAAGAAAAATAGCACCCAATAACATAAAACTAAGGACAAGAATTCTTAAAGGCTTCATATTTTTTTTAGTGTTGCTCAAACAATAATTTGTTACTGTTATATTATAGGGCAACGCTTACAATGATTCCTAAACTGATTAGATTCATAGTTTTTCTGGAATGAGGATTTAAAGAAAGAAAAAGTTTACCAATAAATCTCTAAGTTACTGTGAATATTTGTGGGAATATGGTAAATTTTTGCGATCAATCATTGAAAAAATTCAATTAAACAGAATAACCTTTCCTTAATTAGAGATAAGAAACATGAATAGACAATTTTGGAGTATCACCATCGGTTTAGTGGGAGGTTTAACCAGTTTATCTCCTGTCATATTAGCTCAGGAAAATAAGGCATCTATTAGTTATTTTACTCGTTCTCCTCGTCTTGTTAATGTAATAACAACCTATTCAGGTGCAAGAATTCGACGACCAAGATATTACTATACTATTAACTTACCGAAAGGCAGTGGACAACCTTTAAAAACAATCAGCATCAATCAGCGTCAAGGATTTGAAGAAATTGATTATTATGCTCAAGAAACCATCGCTTTTCAAGGAACACCAAACCATCGAGAAAACCCCTTAACCATCGCAGAAAGCACCTGGGACAAAAACACAGAAACCATGACAATTATCTTTAATCCTCCCGTGTCTCCAGGAACAACATTTACCGTAGGTGTGATGGCAAAACGCAACCCAAGTCATGGAGGAAACTATCTTTTCGGAGTCACTGCGTTTCCTGCAGGAAATAACCCCAGAGAATTGTATTTGGGTAGTGGACGCTTATACTTTGAGGGTAACGATGATGGAGATTTTGATTAAAAATTCGTCAACTACAGAAAAGTTATACAAAAAATTAAGAATCTAAATCCCATAAATTTTTATGGTAAAATGTATGTAAATAGTGTATCTTACCCATGTTATTAGACACTGCTAACTTAATTTATTGGGTTTTAATTTGCGTTGGTATCGCCTTTTTTCTTCTTGTTATCGTTTCTGGTGGAGGAGACGAAGGGGGCGATATTGATAGCGATATAGATATCAATATTGAAAGTAACAGTTTTGGGTTAGACGCAGATGTAGAAGCAGATATAGATGGAGATTTTGATGGGAACGGAGACGATGGTAATCCTTTTCAAATATTAGCCTGGTTTGGATTAGGAAAAGCCCCTTTGATGATTTTGTTAGGTATTGATTTTAGTGCCTGGGGTGTAGCTGGTTGGACTTTAAATACCATATTAGGAAGTTTAACTGGGACCATTCCCTATCGTTTTTTTGGATTGGGGGGGTTAGTATTTCTTGTCTCTTTATTCATCGGTTTATGGGTAGGAAAATTGCTATCTTATCCCATCGGACAAATCTTTTCCTCCTTTGGAGAAGATGTTAAAAGCGAGCGTTTAATCGGATGTGTAGGGACAGTAACATCCAAAACTATTCCCTATTCAATCGAAGGAAAAATAGGACAAGCAGACGTTTACGATACTGCAGGTAATTTAGTCACCATAAGTATTAGTTTACCCCATTGGGCTGACGTTATTCCTCACAACGGACAAGAGATTTTAATTATTGATCGTCAAGAATATAGTTACGTCGGTATTAGTAAAGATAGTTCTGACGAAGACAAGTGGATTAATCAAACAAACCTAGCCAAAGAATCCTAAAAAGAGGTAGGAAAATGAATACTAAATTTGAATTACTCTTGATCCAATCTTTGCCCAAGATAACCCTTGATTCCAATTTATTCCGTTTAGATGATCTCGGTTTATTAAAGCAAGAAGAGAATCAATTAGTAATGTCTCTTGATAAACCTAATTCTGCCTATGTTGGGCAGTTAGGAAACACCCTAAATAGTTTCCCATTTGTAGGTATTTTAGGAAGTATTGGAGTATTATTATTCCTCTTATTATTAAGTGTTTGGTTGTACACTAGATTCTATGTTATTGCCCCTAACAATGAAGCATTAGTAAGAACAGGTGGTGTCTTTAAAAAGAGCAAAACCGTAATTTTAAATGGAGGTTGTATTGTTATTCCTGGGTTTCATGAAATTACCCGTGTCCCTTTAAGAGAAATTTCAATCGATGTAGTAAGAGCGGCTAATTTAGCTGTCAGAACCCAAGACTACTTAAGAGCAAATATGCGGGTAACATTTTATATTTGTATTGCTCAAGAAGAAAAGGATATTTTAGCCGCAGCAGCTAGATTATCTAAGCAAGGAAAAATATCAGAAAATGACATCAAAGATGCCATCGAAAAAAGGGCAGATGATGCTATTAGGGCAGCTGCCAAGAAAAAGAAAATAGCCGAAATAGACTCAGATAAATTAGGGTTTGCAGAAGCAGTATTGAACCTAATTCAACAGGATCTTAAAAAAGTAGGTTTAACCCTCAATAATATCGCTATTTCTGAAATTGAAGAAAGCGATACTTACGACGAAAATAACTTTTTCGATGCTCAAGGAGTCAGACTAAGAACAGAAACTATACAGAAATCCATTCAACAGAAAAGAGAGGTTGAATTAGAAACTCAAGTAGCCATTGAACAACGAGAATTAGAAGCCGAAAAACAAACACTAGAAATTATTAAACAAAAAGAAGACGCTAATTTAACCCAACAAAAAGATGTAGAGTTTCTAAGGGCGCAACAACAAAGAGAAATTCAAGAAACCAAAGATCAAGAAGCTGCTAAAATCGAAAAAAATAAAATCTTACAAGAACAAGAAGTTGAAGAAGAAAAAATCCAGAAAGAGTTAATTATTCAACAAAAACGTATTGCAGTTGATATCGAACTAGAAGAACAAAATAAACAATTAAAAGTGACTCAAACCCTGCAACAACAAGAAACAGAAGTCGCAGAAATCAACCGACAAAAAATGATTCAAGCTTCTCAACTTCAAGCACAAGCTGAAGTTGCAACCGCTGAAGAACAATCAAAAATTGCTCAACAACAGGCGGCTATTGCTATTGCCAATAAAGAAAGGGAACGGTTTGATTCCGAAGCTGAAAAAGCCCAAGCTCAAGCTGCCGTTATTACTGCTCAAGAGGTAGAAAAAGCCCAAAGGGAACAAAGGTTAGTGGTGATTGCAGCGGAGCAAGAAGCCCAGAAAACTAGAATTTCTGAGCAAAACGTCGTAGAAATTGACGTATTTCGCCGTCGTCGTCAAGCAGAAATCGCTCGTCAAGCTGCCGAGTTAGAAGCGGAGTCCATTCGCACCTTAGCTGATGCGAATAAGTACAAAATGTTGGCTGAAGCCGAAAGTAAAAGATCCCTGATTGAAGCGGAAAATGCCCTGAGTAATGCGAATCGCACGGCTGACCTCATAAAAGACCTTTGGCCACAATTAGCCCCTCAATTGCCCCATATCCTGCAATCCTTAGCCCCTCAACCTGGGGTGTTAGGAGATGCAAAAATTTATGCCTTTCCAGGATTAAACAGCAATGGTGGCAATGGAACCAGTGATATTAGTAAATTGATGCTATCCACCAGTGGCTTAACCTTAATTAATTCCTTATTGGAAGAAGGGAAGTTAGGTACATTAATCAGTCAAATAAAAACTGCCTTAAATAGCGAAGAAATATCAGAAATAAATGAAGAAGAAAAGCATAATGAATATCAAGATTCCTCTAACACTACTCTTGAAGAACTAGACATTTCTACAGAAGAAGAAGATAATATATCCTCACTTGGTGATGAATTTGAAGAGTCTTAGGAAAGTACCATTTATCCTAAAGTCAGTAGATCTAATAATACAAATTATATTTTTATCAATAGTTGATCAGCGATCGCAAAATACCTGATAATTTAATTCCTTCAGAAAACCATCGCCAATAATGATAAAATAAATATAAAATATAAAACCACATGGTTATGACCTTTGCCATCACCCCACAATTAGAGTCTATACTAGATCCTCAAGATATTATTACAAAGGAAAAGATAAATCTTGTCTGGCAAGATCGCATTAAAAAATCAATAGATGATAGTTGTTTTCCTGACTATTTACTTACCCCTCCCGACATTAAAAGTTTAAGCAATACTGTTAGAGTAGCTGCCAAAAATCAATCTCCAATACTCCCTTGTGGTAGTGGAAGTAAATTAAGTTGGGGTGGCATAGTTTCTGATGTTAACCTCGTTATCAGTACCCGAAAGCTGAATCAAGTCATTGATTATGCAGTGAGTGACTTAACCATTACAGTAGAAGCAGGGACGAAATTAAGGGACTTACAAGCTATTTTAAAGCCCCATAACCAATTTTTGCCCATCGATCCTGTTTATCCCGAAAACGCTACCATAGGAGGTATTGTAGCGACAGCAGATACAGGATCTTGGCGACAACGTTACGGAGGAATAAGGGATCTGGTATTGGGACTCTCTTTTGTGCGTTGGGATGGTGAAATCGCAAAAGCAGGGGGGAAAGTTGTTAAAAATGTAGCTGGATACGACCTAATGAAGTTATTTACCGGTTCTTATGGAACTTTAGGCGTTATTTCTACTGTTACCTTCCGTTTGTACCCCATCCCTGAATCCTCCAGAACTCTGTTAATGATTGGCAATGCAGAAAATATCAGCACAATGGCACAAACACTGTTACAATCTGGATTACAACCCGCTGCCGCCGAAATAATATCTCCGTCTGTGGTAAAAAGTTTAGAATTGGGGGAAGAAATGGGCTTAATGGTACGTTTTCAAAGCATACCAGAAAGCATCGAAAAACAGAGTCAACAACTGCAAAAAATTGCTGAACAATTAAGTATAAGAATAACATTTTATCAAGATGAAATCGAGAAAAATCTATGGCAACAATTACAAAAAATCATCAGAGTTCCTAACACAAATTTGGCTTTAACAGGCAAAATAGGAACTATACCAAGTCAAGGGATTAACTGGTTAACAAAGTTCACCGAGTTAACCCAAGATCAGGGGTGGGCTATGCTCAACTTAAGCACTGGTATCGGACAGTTTAAACTAGACTTAGAACCTAACTTGGGTATTTTAAAACAACTACGGCTGCTATCTCAAGAAAGCAGAGGTTTTTTAACAATTTTAGAAGCCAGTCAAGCCATCAAAAAACAATTTGAACCTTGGGGATATTCAGGTAATGCCTTACCTTTAATGAAGAAAATAAAAAAACAGTTTGACCCTCAAAATTTGTTTAGTCCTTCCCGTTTTATTTAGTTTATTTTTTGAAGAACACTTATTATTATGCAAATTTCTGACAATTTAAATAACAGTTTTAATTTTCAAGAAGCTTTAGAAGAAGAAATCAAAGGATTTGATCCTAAAAATCCTCCAAAACAAGAGTTAATTAATAGTTGCGTTCATTGCGGATTTTGTTTATCTACTTGCCCCAGTTACCGCGTTATCGGTAAAGAAATGGACTCTCCTCGGGGGAGAATTTATTTGATGGATGCTATTAATAAAGGGAAAGCATCCTTAGATAAGGCAACTACTCAACATTTTGACAGTTGTTTAGGCTGTTTAGCTTGTGTTTCTACCTGTCCATCGGGGGTACAATACGACAGTTTAATTTCGGCCACTAGACCCCAAGTTGAACGAAATCAACCAAGAAGTATTGCTGATAAAATAATTAGAAGCATCATTTTTAACCTTTTCCCTTACCCCCAAAGATTACAAATTTTTCTTCCCTTACTTTGGGTATATCAAAAATTAGGAATTCAAAAAATTGTACGGAAAACAGGGTTATTAAAATTAATCTTTCCCCGTTTAGCGGCAATGGATTCTATCCTACCAGAAATAACCCTTAAATCATTCAACAAAACCTATGCTGATGTTATTCCGGCACAAGGGAAAAAACGTTATCGTGTAGGGGTAGTATTAGGGTGTGTTCAACGGTTATTTTTCTCCCCAGTTAATGAAGCAACCGTCAGAGTTTTAACAGCTAATGGTTGCGAAGTTGTTATTCCCAAAACCCAAGGTTGTTGCGCAGCTTTACCAGCACACCAGGGACAAGAAAAACAAGCACAAGCATTAGCAAAACAGATGATCGACAGTTTTGCTGATACCGATGTTGATTATGTTATTATTAATGCTGCTGGATGTGGTCATACCCTAAAAGAATATGGTCACATTTTAGCCGATGATACAGAGTACAAAGAAAAGGGAGAACAGTTTTCTAATCAAGTTAAAGACATTCAAGAATTTTTAGCAGAAATTGGCTTAGTAACACCACTATCTCCTTTAACTGATGATAATTTACCCTTGGTTTATCAGGATGCTTGTCATCTGTTACACGGTCAAAAAATCAGCTTGCAACCTCGTCAACTTTTGAAACAAATTCCAGGAATAACATTAAAAGAACCCGTGGACGCAGCTTTATGTTGTGGTAGCGCAGGAATATATAATATGCTGCAACCAGGAGTTGCAGATGAATTAGGGAAACAGAAAGTCAATAATTTAATGAATACAGGTGCAAGATTAATTGCTTCTCCTAACCCTGGATGTTCGTTACAAATTAAAAAACATTTAAACCAACAAGGAAAAGATATACAACTAATGCACCCTATCGAGTTATTAGATCATTCTATCAGAGGTGATAAAATTAAACTGTAGAATTACTTGACTTCGAGGTAGGTCAAAATCATGTCATATCTCAATAAAAAAACTAGGAACAAAATATCTAAAAAACAGTCTTCTCGTTATCGTAACTTTGTGATTACTGCTATTATTTTATTGATTACCTTTCTAGTGTTTATTTTTTCAGTAGATTGGTATATTGACAATAAATTTGACCAGTTCATATATACAGATATCGATCGAATTCCTAGAAAAAAAATAGCCTTAGTCTTAGGAACATCTAAATACATTAACCAACAGGAAACCAACCGTTATAATGCCTATTATACATATAGAATCAAAGCTGCTGCAGAACTATATCAAGCAAAGAAAGTAGATGGTATTTTAGTATCAGGAGATAACTCAACCGAATTTTATGACGAACCAAGTCAAATGACAGAAGATTTAATTAGATTGGGTGTTCCTTCTCAATATATCAATCAGGATTATGCAGGTTTTAGAACCTTAGATTCTATTGTACGAGCTAAAGAAATTTTTGGCTTAGAAGACTATACCATTGTTTCTCAAAAATTCCATTGTCAGCGAGCATTATACATCGCACAATCAAAAGGACAAAATCCTGTTGCTTTTTCTGCATCTGATATACAATCTGTAGCTGGAATTAAAACAAGATTAAGAGAATTTTTTGCTAGGTTTAAAGCATTTTTAGATTGTAAAATATTAAGAACCAATCCCAAGTTTTTAGGAGAACCAGAGACTCTTCACTACCGAGGACATAGTTAGGTGACTGTAGAACTTGCTCTTGTAATTTTAAGTGCATAAAACTGGGTATTTAATTATTGAAAAATCAAATAACAGCATAATTTTGAAATAACTAAGCAAAAAAATAGATTATCTTTAGATTAATGATAAAAAACGTCATGTTAATATGTCGTAAAAATTTAATAATTATGCTGGATATGCTAAACTTAAACGATAAACGAATTTATCGTTGATTATGGTTTTTTCTTCTCTGATTCGTACACTACAAAAATCTCCCTTAACCAAAGAACTTCTAGCTAAACTGAAGGGAAATAATGAATTAGGATTAAAAGGAATTAATCGACTACCAAAAGGGTTGATTTCTTCTACTTTAGCGCAAGCTCAAGAACATAATCTATTAGTTGTATGTGCTACCTTAGAAGAAGCAGGAAGATGGACAGCACAACTAGAAGTAATGGGATGGGAAACCGTAAATTTTTACCCAACAACAGAAGCCTCTCCTTACGAACCCTTAAACCCTGAATCAGAAATGATCTGGGGACAAATGCAAGTTTTATCTAACCTTAATGTATCGGAAAATAATCAAGATAACTATGCTATCGTTACCACAGAAAAAGCTTTACAACCTCATTTACCTCACCCTGACATCTTTCATAATTACTGCTTAAACTTACAAGCAGGAATGACAGAAAAATCGAAAAACTTTGACGAAAAACTGGTTAAATTAGGATATGAAAGAGTCAACTTAGTCGAAGTAGAAGGACAATGGAGTCGTCGGGGTGATATTGTTGACATTTTTCCTGTTTCTTCAGAAGTTCCCGTCAGATTAGAATGGTTTGGAGATGAATTAGAAAAAATTAGAGAATTTGATCCAGCAACTCAGCGATCGCTAGAAAAAATTGAGCAAATATTATTAACTCCCATTAGCTTTAATACTATTATTATTGACACTATTCAAGAGAATAAGCATAGCTTAGATATTTTCTTATCATCAGAAGAAAAAGAAGGGTTAGATCATTATAATTATCCTCCAGGAATGCAGAGATTTTTAGGAGTAGCTTTTGAAAAACCTAGCTCCATTTTAGACTATTTATCTCCTAATACTCTGTGTGTTTTTGATGAAATAGAACAATGTCAATCCCATAGCGATCGCTGGTTAGAATATATAGAAGAAAACTGGAAAGATCAAGAAAACCCTTTACCAAAAGTACACAGGAGTTTCCATGACTCTTTCCAACTAACACAGGAATTTGCAAAAATATATTTATCAGAACTATCAGAAGTAAATAATAAAAATGCCTTAGATTTATCAAGTCGTCCCTTACCAACAACTCCCCATCAGTTTGCAAAATTAGCAGAAATACTAAGGGGAAAACGGGAAATTTATAGCGGTATTACCCTAGAAAAATATGTCACTTGGTTAATTTCAGCGCAACCTTCTCGCACTGTCTCATTATTACAAGAACACGACTGTTCAGCACAATTTATTCCTAACCCTCGGGATTATCCAGCTATTAATAAATCCCATATTCAAGGAACAGCGATCGCCCTAAAATATTCAGGTTTAGCAGAATTAGAAGGCTTTATTTTACCCACATTCCGCATTGTTGTTGTTACTGATAAAGAATTCTTTGGACAGCACGTTTTAGCCACCGCAGGATACATTAGAAAGCGTCGTCGCGCAGCTTCTAAAAAAGTAGACTTGCAACAACTGCATCCAGGGGATTATGTGGTTCATAAAAGTCACGGGATTGGGAAATTTTTAAAACTAGAAAGTTTAGCAACCCGAGAATATTTAGTAGTACAATATGAAGACGGACTTTTAAGAGTTCCTGCAGATTCTTTTGATAGTTTATCTCGTTACCGTCATACAGGTTCAACCCCTCCCCGACTCCACAAAATGACGGGAAAAATGTGGCAAAAGTCGAAACAAAGAGTTCGTAAAAATATTAAAAAGTTAGCTGTTGATCTCATTAACTTGTATGCAAAGCGGGCAAAAAACACAGGATTCACTTATCCTCTTGATACCCCTTGGCAACAGGAATTAGAAGATTCTTTTCCCTACCAACCTACCCCCGATCAACTAAAAGCTATACAAGAAGTTAAAATAGACTTAGAAAGCGATCGCCCTATGGACAGATTAGTGTGTGGCGATGTCGGTTTCGGCAAAACGGAAGTAGCAGTTAGAGCTATTTTTAAAGCCGTTACCAGTGGTCATAAGCAGGTGGCATTTTTAGCTCCCACAACAATTTTAACCCAACAACATTATCATACCCTAAAAGAAAGATTCTCCCCTTATCCTATCAACATTGGACTGTTAAATAGATTTCGTACCAACTCAGAAAAAAAAGAAATTATTCAAAGGTTAGCAACAGGAGAATTAGACATAGTTGTAGGGACACAACAACTATTAGGAAAAAGCGTTAAATTCAAAGATTTAGGTTTATTAGTTGTAGACGAAGAACAGAGATTTGGAGTTAACCAGAAAGAGAAAATAAAAGAAATAAAGACCCATGTAGACGTTCTTACTTTAACCGCAACACCTATTCCTAGAACCTTATATATGTCCTTATCAGGAATAAGGGAAATGAGCTTGATTACTACTCCTCCACCCTCTCGCCGTCCTATTAAGACCCATTTATCTCGCTATAATAACGACTCCGTAAGGACAGCTATTCGTAATGAATTAGATCGGGGAGGACAAGTTTTTTATGTAGTTCCTAGAATCGAAGGAATCGAAGAACTTGCTGCCGAATTAAAAAAAATGGTTCCTAGTGCTAGAATTGCAATTGGTCATGGTCAAATGGATGTTAATGACTTAGAAATGACCATGTTAAGCTTTAATAATGGGGAGGCAGATATTTTGGTTTGTACCACCATTGTTGAGTCAGGATTAGACATTCCTAGAGTTAACACAATTATTATAGAAGATGCTCAAAAATTTGGCTTAGCGCAACTTTATCAACTTAGGGGAAGAGTAGGAAGAGCAGGTATTCAAGCGCACGCCTGGTTATTATATCCTAGTAAATCGCAACTAACAGAAACAGCACAAAAAAGATTAAGAGCTTTACAAGAATTTAGTCAGCTAGGATCGGGGTATCAATTAGCAACCCGTGATATGGAAATTCGTGGAGTTGGTAACCTATTGGGTGCTGAACAATCGGGACAAATGGAATCTATTGGCTTTGAACTATACATGGAAATGTTACAAGAAGCTATCCGAGAAATTCAAGGTCAAGAAATTCCCAAAGTAGAAGATACTCAAGTTGATTTACAACTCACTGCTTTTATTCCCACAAATTACATCACCGATATGGAACAGAAGATGTCCGCTTATAGAGCGATCGCTGTTGCCAATTCTAAAAAAGAATTAAGCCAAATCGCTGCGGAATGGAGCGATCGCTACGGAAAATTACCTGCTCCCGTAGAACAACTATTAGAAGTCATTCAACTAAAACAGTTAGCTAAATCTTTGGGTTTTTCTCGCATTAAACCAGAAGGAAAACAAAACATTGTTTTAGAAACTCCTATGGAAGAACCAGCATGGAATCTGTTACAAGAAAAATTACCAGGACATTTACGATCGCGCTTTGTTTATACTCCTAAAAAAGTTACTGTTAGAGGTTTAGGAGTAATGAAACCTCACAAACAATTAGAAAGCTTAATAGAGTGGTTGGGAAGGATGCAAGACGCTATTACAACAAATTGAACAGGGTGTCGGGGGTAGTGTGTAGAGTTGACTGAATGGAAATTCTCACCCCAACCAATCGTTGACACTGCTAGTGACGGTAGGATTTAAAACCCGATTGTTCCCAAGAGCATAGGAAATATATTTTAAGGTGCGATACATTGTCTTTAACTCACATCTTGCACCTGACAAGACAAAGTTCCAAACCATGTTCATAAAAC
>NZ_JARVCN010000017.1:0-16024 GCF_038442745.1 Crocosphaera sp. Alani8 | reverse complement strand
GGGCTATATCCCTTATTAAATCTAGCTTATAGCTTTTTGTGTCCCCACGCCAGGCAGCTAAACCCTCTGTATCTACTCCTGAACCTACCAATATTTTTGGATTGTTTTTACTAGGAGGAACCAGTTTATTAATTTCTAAGCGTGAACGAAAAAGTTAGAGACTTTGGCATGCTTTAAAAACTATAATGTACCTCAGAAACTGTTGTTAAAAAGCCCCTATCTACAACAACTAATGTTTGTGGTTGTGGATACCAGCTAGATAGAGACGAAAACGCAGCCATTAATATTCTTAATCGAGCCTTGGGTACTGTAGAGCAGACATGAACCTCGCTTCGGCTCCTCTCACCGAGCGAAGTCGAGGTGAAAACTTCAGGAGATTTGTCCTTTACTGTTGTTGGAGCAATTCGGCATCAGCAAGACAGGTTGTTGATTGAAAAATCCTCGCACTATAATTGCGAGGAGTGTCAAAATGTATAAATATCGTAGTGAGCAAAGATGAATCAAGATTAAAAAATTTTTTTTATTACAATTTATGAAACGTCGAAATTTTATCAAGTACGGTGGTTTAGGTTTAGCCGGTTTAGGCATTACAGCTTGTAGTAATGCAGATATTTTCTCCCTTAACAACGGACAAAAAAACGATGTTAACTTTGGCACTCTAGAAAAGAGTAACCTGATTTTAGGATTTGTGCCAAACACGGATGCAGCCCCTTTAATTGTTGCCCAGGAAAAGGGGTTTTTTGAGCGTTACGGCCTGTCCGTTACCCTAAAACGGTTTAACAATTGGGAAGGGGTCAAAGAAGAGGTTTTAGGCTGGAAAATGGACGCAGCACAACTACCCTATGCTTTCCCCATGATGGCGCAACTGGGAAAAGAGTCTGCCCCTTTAATCTCCCTGATGACGTTAAATCTCAATGGTAGTGCTATCACCCTAACTCAAAAAGCTTGGACTGGAGGCATACGTCCTTCGGTAGACTATTTTAATTTTGCTGATTTTGAAGAGAACATCAGACGATATTGGCGCAATAGTAACAATCCTTTACAGTTTGCGGTGGAATCTTCTTTGTCAACGGAAACCTATCTCACTCGATACTGGTTATCATCCATTGGGTTAATACCAACTAGCGAAGTAGAATTTTTAGAGTTTCCCGCCTCTCAAATGATTTATAAACTTCAAGCAGGTATTATCGATGGTTATAGTGCCTCTTCTCCTTGGAATCAACAAAGTGTCTTAGAAAAAGCAGGATTTATTAGTTATATTAGCCGTGATATTTGGAAGGGTCATCCTAACAAACTATTAGCAACTATGGAGGGTTGGGCGAGAAAAAATCCTACCACCACCAAGGCTTTGATGGCATCATTGATAGAAGCTTGTCAATATTGCGATCGCCCGGATAATCAAGCAGAAATTGCTACAATTTTAGCCAAACCCAATTACTTGAACCAAGAAAGCAGTCTAATCGAATCTACTTTAACCGGCAATTATGTTTATAGTAGTGAAACTTCTAGTAAGTATCAAAAAAGCATCCCAGACTATAATATTTTTCATCATCGGAAAGCAGACTATTTAGGAGAAAACGATCACGCTAATTATCCCTGGCGTTCCCATGCTATTTGGATGTTAACCCAGATGATTCGCTGGCACGATTTAGAGATTTTTGACTATCCTGAAGATGCGGATAAATTATTAGATAAAATCTACCCTCTTAATCTCTACGAAGAAGTAGCCCAAGCTTTGAATATAAAGCTTCCTGGGGACAGTATGAAGAAAGAAGGAAACACATCTTTTATCGATGGGCAACCATTCGATCCCAGTAACCCTGTAGCTTACTTGAATCAGTTTCCCATTAGGGCTAATAGTCCAAGAACCTTCAGTTTTGTTTAACTAAGTTGGGAGACAAGATATAAGAAATCTTACTGATATCTTGCACCAGTATAGAAAAACTTAAATTAGTCAGCAGTTCCTCACTCCGTTCCGGCGCTATCGCACAGCGTTCAGCATTCGTTTAATCTTACTCACAGTAGATGATAGAGATTGATCTTTTTCAGCCGATGGCTGATAGCTGAACGCTTACAAACTAGCCAGTTTTATCAAAGGTGCAAGATGTGAGTCTTGCCTCCAACATAGCTGAACTAGGTTACACAGTCGCCAACTCAGGTTGAGGACGCTTGCTGTTGCGAATACCTTCGATCGCTTCTGCGTAGTCATTTGCCTTGAAAACAGCAGATCCCGCTACAATAGCGTTAGCCCCTGCCTCTAGTACCTGCCAAGTGTTTCCGGGCTTAAGTCCACCATCCACTTGAATCCAGGGATCTAGACCTTTTTCGTCGCACATTTGGCGTAACTTACGGATTTTGGGTACCATTCCAGGAATAAAGCTTTGACCTCCAAAACCAGGGTTAACACTCATAATTAGCACTAAATCGCACAATTCTAGAACATAATCGATTAAGTCTAAAGGAGTAGAAGGATTGAGAACCACTCCTGCTTTTTTTCCTAGTTCACGAATTTGGCCGAGAGTCCGATGTAAGTGGGGGGAAGCATTGTGTTCTGCGTGAACAGAAATAAAATCAGCCCCTGCTTTGGCAAAATCAGCCACATATTTTTCGGGTTCTACAATCATTAAGTGAACATCGAGGGGTTTTTCTGTGTAGGGGCGAATAGCATTAACAATTAGGGGTCCAATGGTAATATTGGGAACAAAACGACCGTCCATGACATCCACATGAATCCAGTCCGCCCCTGCCCTATCTACTGCCTCAATTTCTGCTCCTAAACGGCTAAAATCAGCGGAAAGGATAGAAGGGGATATAACAGTAGATTTAATAGATTGAGTCATATTGATAGTGTTCCTTTGATCGGATGATTGCTTATGCCAACAATATTAACAAAGTATTTAGATTAATCTTTAACTTTTTTATAGAATTTTCTAAATAGATTGTGATTAATGATTAAACCTTGTAAAAACTAAGTTAGAATTGTGAAGAAATCTGTAGTAATGTAAATATAACATTCTCACTACCGTATCCTATGTCTCTTCCCATTCGTAACGTTGCTATTATCGCCCACGTCGATCACGGTAAAACCACCCTGGTTGATTCTCTTCTCAAACAGTCGGGTATCTTTCGTGAAGGGGAAGAGATCCCTGACTGTGTGATGGACTCCAATACCCTCGAACGCGAACGGGGTATTACTATCCTCTCGAAAAATACAGCTGTCCGCTACAATGACACCCTGATCAACATCGTTGATACCCCTGGACACGCAGACTTTGGAGGGGAAGTGGAACGAGTGTTAGGGATGGTAGATGGTTGCATCTTGATTGTAGATGCTAACGAAGGCCCTATGCCCCAAACCCGTTTTGTTCTCAAAAAAGCTTTAGAAAAAGGTTTACGTCCCATCGTCGTCGTTAACAAAATCGATCGCCCTCAAGCTGAACCAGATCAAGCCGTTGATAAAGTGTTTGACCTGTTCGTAGAATTGGGCGCGGATGATGACCAATGCGATTTTACTACTTTGTACGCTTCCGGCTTATCGGGGTTTGCTAAAGAAAATTTAGAGGATGACTCAGAAGACATGAAGCCTCTGTTTGAGTCTATTTTGCACCACGTTCCCCCACCAGCCGGTGATGTAACCAAACCCTTACAACTACAGGTAACCACCCTAGATTATTCGGAATATTTGGGTCGTATCATCATTGGTCGTATTCACAACGGAACCCTTAAAGCTGGTCAACAAGCAGCCTTGATGAAAGAGGATGGTAAAATCGTCCGAGGCAAGATCAGTAAATTGTTAGGTTTTGAAGGATTGCAAAGGGTAGAATTAGAGGAGTCTAGCGCAGGAAACATCGTAGCTGTGGCTGGTTTTGCTGATGCTAACATCGGGGAAACCCTCACCTGTCCCGAGGAACCTCAAGCTTTACCTTTAATTAAGGTGGATGAACCCACTTTACAGATGACTTTCTCTGTTAATGACTCTCCTTTTGCCGGTCAGGAAGGCAAGTTTGTCACCTCTCGACAAATACGAGATCGTCTGATGAGGGAGTTAGAAACTAATGTTGCTTTGAGGGTTGAACCGGGAGAGTCCCCAGATCAATTTTCGGTTTCTGGTCGGGGTGAACTCCATTTAGGCATTTTAATCGAAACTATGCGCCGAGAAGGGTACGAGTTTCAGGTAGCCCAACCCCAAGTTATTTATCGTGAGGTTAACGGACAACCCTACGAACCTTTTGAATACTTGGTTTTAGACGTTCCCGAAGAAGCGGTAGGGTCTTGCATCGAACGCTTAGGTCAACGAAAAGGGGAAATGCAGGATATGCAAACCAGCGTTAACGGACGGACTCAGTTAGAGTTTGTTGTCCCGGCCAGGGGTTTACTCGGGTTCCGTGGTGACTTTATCCGTATTACACGGGGTGAAGGGATAATGAACCACAGTTTCTTAGAGTATCGTCCCTTATCTGGCGAGTTGGAAACCCGTTACAACGGTGTGATTATCGCCTTTGAGGAAGGGACATCCACTTTCTACGCCATGAAAAATGCGGAAGATCGTGGCGTTTTCTTTATTACTCCTGGAACCAAGGTTTATAAGGGGATGATTGTTGGTGAACATAACCGTTCCCAAGATTTAGAGTTGAATGTTTGCAAAACCAAGCAGTTAACTAACCATCGTGCAGCCAGTGGAGATGAGTTGGTTCAACTACAGTCCCCAGAAGAAATGAGTCTAGAAAGGGCTTTAGAGTACATTGGGTCTGATGAGTTAGTAGAAGTGACACCAGAGTCTATTCGTTTGCGGAAGATGAAAACGAAAAAATTGGCTAAACGTTAATTTACATTGATTTTCATGCTTGAGAGGTTGGAGATGCTTGCATCTTCAGCCTTTTTCGTCTTTAAGTATGAGAATTGTTACATTGTCTCTTATTATTTCTCAAGTGTAAATACAGAATTTTAAAAATTTTTTGTGTTCTTGATCACGGCTTTCTCGGATTTTCTCACATACGATGATAATGGTCTAAGTTATGATTTGAAAAGATCCTGTTTTTTTACGAACATCTGTTCTATGGCAATCAGAGATGATTGATGAGATATCTTTTTTAGCAGTTATCAGTTATCATTGCCTAATGTTCGTTGCTTCCTTATGCCTCAGACTTAAATTCTCACAACCGATGACTGATTGCTATGTGTAAAGCAAATTATAGATGACTTGTCACAATCACAAAGATGAAACACTGATTCTATGGTTAAAACAAACTTAATTCCGAAGTCCGAACCCGGGTTTTATGAGGATATAAAATTGTGAAAGTTACAAGACTAGCCTCAGATACTAATGACCTAATGAACTGGTTTATGAACATAATTGAAAAGGAATTAGATCGTTTATTATTTGATAATAATCAACCAATAATCATCTATATTAAGACTATTGATAATAGTGCTATTATGGTTTCTAACCTTTATAAGAGTGTCGTTTGTTGTCCTATTAAATTAATGCGAACGCTAAAAAAAACTCAGTCTATATCCTTCACCCACTATGCACCTAACAACTTTTGGTCACTTGTGTCCAGTTGTAAGCAAAACATCGTTTAATATTTAGAGAATGGAATATTCTGCGATCGCCAAATCTAATTAATATGAATCAGTTGTTGAAGTTATTATTTTAAGTAAAAAGGTGAGCATTGCCCACCTTCTTGATAAAGTAAATTAGGATGTTACAAAGGAAATCAAAACCGTTTAAAAATAGGTATTGATTACAAAGATATTAACCTAAAATTTGTTGAATTAACTCGATGTAAGGAGTTTGGTAGAGAAGATAAGCGAAAAATGCGCCACCTGCACCTCCGATAAAGAAACCATTAGCGAACTCTCCCCAACCCTCAGAAGTAGCTAAAGCTTCGGGAACATTAGGAGTGGTTAGGGTTTCTGTTGGTTTGCTGACACCAACGGAAGCATAGATAGATAGAGCAACGGTTAAAATGGCAACCAAACCCACTGCGGCTAATAAACCGGCTGTATTTGCGTAATCGGTGTTACGCAGGGGGCCAAGAAGGGTAAATGGTCCGTAGATGAAATAACCGTGGGCCATACCAATCTCTAAACCGCGACGGTTAGGAGATAGTCCTTGACGGTAAGCGGGAAGGTTTCTGATAAAAGCAAGAGAGAACCCTGAAGAGTTAACAGGAGTGGCCAAGTTGCCTACTTGGGGATCTCCACCATGTTGAATTACGTCCATTGTCATTTGAATCTCTTTGTAAATTATTAAACTGGCCTTTTAAGCAGTATATTGACTTGTCGCCCTTTTTTATCAGGTTTCTGAGCATAATGTTAAGAATCTTTATAATTGTTAAATTTTGTCAAACTTTCCAGTTAGGATTTTTTATAGTTACCACTGTAAATTGAAAAACAGGATTATAAAAAATGACAGGTACATACGCAGCTGCCTACTTACCAGCTATTTTCGTCACCTTACTCCCCGTCCTTGCTTTTGCTGTGATGGGTCTTTTATTCGTTTACATCGAGTCCGAAGCTTAAACCCTTCTTATTTATCAAAAAAGTCTCTCCAATCTCTGGGGAGGCTTTTTCAATGTTAAGTTAGTTTAAGTTGTTAAACTAGTTATTAAGTCATGTCTGCTACCAAAGATACATCTAAGTCCATTAACCTGACATTATTAAGTGTGGTAATTTTTCTCGCTGTGGTTGCAATATGGATAGGAGTTCGCCTTATTTCTCCTGATTCTCCCACTCTTTTTGCGGGAACACAACCTGAAAATTTAGGGGTAACTAATGAGACATTAACTGCTTGTCCAAGTACCCCCAATTGTGTTAGTTCTCAGAGCAAAGATGGAGAACATTCTATTCAACCTTTAGCTTATCAAGGAGAAGGGAAAACAGCGATCGCTACCTTAAAAGAGATTATTAGTCAACAGGAAAGAAGTAAAATAGTTTCTGAAAGCGATGATTATCTTTATGCTCAATTTACTACTCAATGGATGGGTTTTGTTGATGATGTTGAATTTTATGTTAACGAAGAGAATGGTGTGATTGATGTTCGTTCTGCTTCTCGTTTGGGTGAGTCTGATTTAGGAGTCAATCGTGAACGAATCGAAACCATAAGACAAGCATTTCAATAAAGCTAATTCTTAATAATGGGTAATTGGTAAGGTGGGCAATGCCCACCCTAAATTTTATAGACTCTTTTGTAATAATATGCTAGAGATTATTGTTGATACTATCGAAAAAAGTCCCAATAATTGCATTACTTTTGCTGATTATATGGAATTAGTTTTATACCATCCAGAGCGAGGTTATTACAGTTCTGGAAAGGTTGGTATTGGTTCTCAAGGAGATTTTTTTACGGCTTCTTCTTTGGGATCAGATTTTGGTGAATTATTGGCAGAACAGTTTAGGGAGATGTTTGCTATTGTAAATAATTCTGATTCGTTTACTTTAGTAGAAGTTGGCGCAGGTACTGGGAATTTAGCGGCTGATATCCTTGGCTATTTTAAGGGTAAATATCCTGATTTTTATCAAAAGATAAACTATATCATTATTGAAGAATCCCCAAAACTAATTGAACAGCAAAAAGATAATTTACAAAAGTTTGAGCAAATTACTTGGAAATCTTGGCAAGATGTTGCCGATAACTCGATCATTGGCTGTATTTTTAGTAATGAATTAATAGATGCTTTTCCTGTTCATCAAATAGTTGTAGAACATAAAACACTCAAAGAAGTTTATATTACCTGGAAAGATAAAAAAATCACAGAGCTTATTAGGGATATATATACACCTAAGTTATTAAACTATTTTCAATTAATAAATGTAGATTTAACCAATGATGATTATCCCGAAAATTACCGAACAGAAGTTAATTTAAAAGCATTAGATTGGTTAAAAATTGTTGCCCAAAAAATGAAAAAAGGTTATCTATTGACCATAGATTACGGCTATGATGCTGTAAAATATTATCATCCTCAACGCTATCAAGGAACTTTAAATTGTTACTATGAACACCGTCATCATCATAACCCTTATGTGAATTTAGGAGAACAAGATATCACCGCTCATGTGGATTTTACAGCTTTAGAAAAACAGGGAAAGGTGTTAGGTTTAGAAACAGTGGGATTAACACAACAAGGGTTATTTCTAATGTCTTTGGGACTCGGCGATCGCTTATCAGAATTATCCAATGGTAACTATACTTTACCAGAAATTCTCAAGCGTCGAGATGCACTTCATCAATTAATTGACCCCACAGGTTTAGGGGGTTTTAAGGTATTAATTCAAAGTAAAGATATTACAGACAATCAACTTCTGAAAGGATTAAAGGAAAATATTTGAATAATTGTTTGCTTTTGTATGTAGCGGAATATAATGGGAGCCGGCGAGGTTAACGTCACCTTAGTCCGGTGTATGGTCAGATAATATCTGATCTTAAACTAAAGTTTGCATTATAGATCACACCAAACAGAGTAAAAACAGCTTATACTTAGAAATGTTACTAAGATGTAACAAATCGCAATCTTTAACGGATTATCATCAGCCACTATGATTGTTTCAACTTCAACGAAACCATCGTCTCAAGATACTCAAACACTACAGGAAGTCTGGCTAAGACTAACTGCCAAAAGTTGTCCTCATGAGTACAATTTTCATATGCACACTACTTGTTCTGATGGACGACTGGCCCCTGAACAACTAATTAAGCAAGCAGCCGACAACGGACTAAAAGGACTTGCCATTACTGACCATCATTCCGTTGAAGGTTATAAAATAGCCCAAGAGTGGCTTCAAAAAACATCTTTAGGAATACGAAAGGATACTTTACCCCATTTGTGGACAGGAATTGAAATCACGTCTAGTTTACTCAATATTGAGGTTCACATACTAGGATACGCTTTTAACCCTGAACATCCAGCCATAGAACCTTATCTATCAGGAGAATCTCGAAGCGGAAGTCAAGGGTTAACTAGTAACGTCATCAAAGCTATTCAACAAGCAGGAGGAATGGCAGTTTTAGCCCATCCCGAAAGATATCGTCTCTCAGCTAGAAAAGTGATTCCTGTTGCTGTTGATTTAGGAATTGATGGCGTTGAAGCCTTCTATGCTTACGATAATCCTAAACCTTGGAGACCTAGCCCTCGTCAAACGGAAACAGTTTTATCTCTTGGTTCTCATTATGGACTGTATCACACTTGTGGCACAGATACCCATGGAGTTAACTTATTACAAAGGATTTAATGGAGTAGGGACTACTAAAAATGAGAATAAGATAATTAATTAAGACGAATCATAAAATCTAGAAACCAGAGTTAGCGAACTTATTAGCAATAACCGTTAATATAGCATACTGATTAAGTTATTGGTTCATGAGAAACTTTTATCCCCTCAAAGGGGTCTTAATCTGCTAGGCTAGATAGATTAGTCATCTAGTTTAATCAAGGGTTAAACTATTCCCATTGCGCCTATGGTTCATGTTAAGCGCATCGAATTATCTCATTTTAAATCGTTTGGTGGAACCACCGCCATCCCTTTTTTACCTGGATTTACGGTGGTTTCTGGTCCCAATGGTTCGGGTAAATCTAACATACTCGATGCTTTATTATTTTGCTTAGGTTTGGCTACTTCCAAAGGGATGAGGGCTGAAAGATTGCCCGATTTAATCAATCATAATCACAGCAATAATCGTAAAACACAAGAAGCTTACGTTTGTGTAACTTTCGACGTTTCTGATTTAACAGATTTAGAAGAATTTAGCCGAGATAATCCACCCATCACTAAGATAGCATTAACCGAAGAAAATGGGAATAATACTAATGGTGATAACACCGAAGCAATAAGCGAGGAAAACAGTTTAATTACCAGCAGTGAATGGACAGTAACCCGACGGTTACGAGTTACGAAAGGAGGTAGTTACTCCTCAACTTATTATATTAATGAACAAGTTTGTAATGTTAGTCAACTTCACGAACAGTTGAACCGTTTAAGAATTTATCCAGAAGGATATAATGTGGTGTTGCAGGGGGATGTAACTCGCATTATTAGTATGAATGGGAAAGAAAGGAGAAACATTATTGATGAATTGGCCGGGGTAGCAGAATTTGACCGTAAGATAGAAAAAACCAAAGAAACCCTAGAAGAAGTTAGGGAAAGGGAAGAAAGATGTCAGATTATTGAAACAGAGTTAAAACGGTCTTTAGAACGCTTAGCTGCTGATAAAATAAAAGCAGAGAAATATCAAAAATTAAAACAACAAATTCAGGAAAAAAAGGGATGGGAAACCGTCTTAGCTTGGAAATTATTACAACAAAAAATATGTGGTCTTAAAAATCAAATTAATACAGGGGAACAGCAAGAACAAAAATTAAATCAAGCTATTAATGAACTCGCCGAAAAGATTAATGAAAATAGCGTTAAACTAGAAAAGTTGAACCGTCAAGTTAAAGCATTGGGAGAAGATGAACAGTTAACCATTGCTTCTCAACTGGCAACTCAAAAAGCACAGCGAAATCAACGGGAACAACAACAACAACAATTAGAAAGTTTGATAATACAAACGGAAAAAGAAATCGCTGAAACCGAAATAACTATTGATCAACAAAAACAAAAATTATCTCAACTAACAGAGAATAGTAAAAGTTTAAAACAAGAAACCTTACCCTTATTAAAAGAGCAAAGAGATCGTACTTATAAAACATTAGAAATGGTTAGACAGCAGGCGGCTGCGGTGGCTGAAGCGTCGGACGCTTGGGTACAAGAACAAGCAAAATTGAGCCGTCAAATTTCTTCTTTACAGGATACATTGAACCCTCAATTAACTCAACAAGCACAGTTAACAGAAAGATATCAACAGTTACAAAATAATATTAAGGACGAAATCGAACAATTAAAAAGTATTGAGTTAGAATTAAACGCCCAAGAACAGGATTTTGAAAAACTATCTACTCCCCACGAAGAGAAAATACAGCAGTTTGCTCAACAATTATCTACCGCAGAACAAGATAAAAGTATTCTAGAAGAAACCCAAACTCGCCTAGATAAAGAATACCGAGAAAAGCAAAGACAACTTGACCGTTTAGAAGCCTCTCAACAAGCACAACAAGAAGCACAAGGAACCTACGCAACCCAACTTATCTTAGGTTCAGATTTACCTGGTGTATGTGGTTTAGTAGCACAACTTGGTCAGGTAAAACCTAGCTATCAGTTAGCCCTAGAAATTGCCGCTGGTTCACGATTAGGTTATGTAGTAGTCGAAGATGATACTATTGCTTCTGCAGGAATTAAGTTACTAAAACAAGCAAAAGCAGGACGGGCTACATTTTTACCCTTAACAAAAATCAGACCTTATCGTGGACAAAATAATAACAGTTTGCAATACGCACAGGGGTTTATTGATTTAGCAGTTAATTTAGTCCTTTGTAGACCTGAACATGAAAAAATATTTTCTTATGTTTTTGGTAATACTATTGTTTTTGAAACCCTAAATGATGCCAGACATCACTTAGGAAAACAGCGCATTGTTACTCTAGATGGGGACTTATTAGAAACCAGTGGTGCCATGACAGGAGGAAGTCGTCCGAAGCGTTCATCTATTCGTTTCGGAACCCTAGTTCAAGGAGAATCTCAAGAAATTAAATCTCTAAAACAAAGATTAGCTGATTTAGAAGAGTTACTATCTCGTAACCAAGAAAAGTTACAACAAAAATCTGAGCAAATCAAACAATTATCTCATGAACTAACCGAAGCAAGACAAAGCGGAAGAGAGCAAGAATTAAAACGTCAACAGTTGGAAAAAGAAATTGAAAGACTCCATGAACAACAAAAAAAGTTAAGCTTACAATTATCTCGTCATAAACAAGAAGCAGAAATCCTAGAAAATCAATTAAAAATTCTTGCGTCTGACATTCCACCCCTAACCGTCGAATTACAACAAAAACAAGATAAACTTCGGGAGTTAGAAGCATCTCATACCCATAGCGAATGGCAAGAAATTCAAACCCTTATTAAAAGTCAAGAAAACCAACTTCAAGAAAGAGAAAAAGAACTGCGTCAAGGGGAAAATCAACGACAAGAAATTGATCGTCAGTTGTCTTCTTTAGAGGAAAAAGTCGAAGAAAGTCAAGGTAAATTAACAGCACAGAAAGAAAGTATTGTCAAGTTAAACGACGACAAAACCGAAATAAAACAACAGCTAGAAAATACTAAAGATAAAATTAGTCATTTAGAAATTATTTTAGAAGAATTGAACCGAAAATTAGGAGAAACTAAAAAAGAAAGAGATCATACTGAAGAACAGTTAACAAAAATCAAAAAAGAGCATCAAGAGAAAATTTGGAATTTAGAGAAACTACAAACTACTCAACGGGAAAGAAAAGAAAAATTAATTAGTTTAGAAGAAGAACAAAAAAATCAAGCAAATGAATTACCCAACCCTTTACCAGAAGTTCCCTTACTCTCAGAAATAGACGAAACCACTACAGACTTAACCCCTCATATCGAGCAACTTCAAAAAGAGATTCGTAACGGACAAAAACGCTTAGAAGCAATGGAACCCGTTAATATGTTAGCCTTAGAGGAACACCAAAAAACTCAAAAAAGATTAAACGAACTTACAGAAAAGTTAACCACTATTCAAGGGGAAAGAACTGAATTATTATTAAGAATAGAAAACTTTACTACTCTAAGATATAGGTCATTCAAAGAATCCTTTGACGCTGTAAATGAGAACTTTCAAAGTATTTTTGCTACCCTTTCTCAAGGAGATGGTTATTTACAATTAGAGAATGAAGAAGACCCATTTCAAGGAGGTTTAAATCTTGTTGCACACCCCAAAGGAAAGCCCGTACAACGGTTAAGTTCTATGTCCGGGGGAGAAAAATCATTGACCGCTTTGAGCTTTATTTTCGCCCTACAAAGATATCGTCCCTCCCCATTTTATGCCTTTGATGAAGTTGATATGTTTTTAGATGGGGCTAATGTGGAAAGACTGTCAAAAATGATTCAACAACAAGCACAACAAGCACAGTTTATTGTTGTTAGTTTACGCCGTCCCATGATTGAAGCTTCTCAAAGAACCATTGGTGTAACCCAAGCTAGAGGGGCTTATACTCAAGTTCTGGGCATCAAACTATGATAACCTAAGTTCAAAAAAAATTTAGGTTTTAGCAGGCTTTGTATGAATTCCCTTAATATTGAAATACCACTTAAAATTGTGAAGTACCCTTGGCATCTCTCCAAATGCAGCATGAGTGCCGTAAGGTTGAAAGTGGTCTCCAAAAAAGCCAATGATTTCATGATTAGGCGGAGCTTCTAAGGTGATATTTTTCATTTCTCTAATAGTGCCTTTGAACCAATCAAACAGCACAATCCCTCCCCCTACTTGGTATCGGCAGTCTAAGGATTTGGTTTGCCTAAGCACTTGGGAAATGCGGTCTATGTCATTAGCATCCAATAATTCATACTCACGACCATCATTCATTGTAAACTTCAGGTTAATAATACCCACAGGTTGTAATTCTTTTCCTCTCGCATGATCAGCACCATAACGACTCAACTTCAGTCGGCCTTCTGCAGCACTAGGGTTAACACCTTGACGAGAAGGGTCAAGCACAACAGAACAACGTATCCACACACCCGTGATCTTAGTTAAATAAGTATCGAGTGGTAGTGCATACCCAATAGACTCCTTGTAGCCATAGCTACCACCACTGAGCCACTTGTTCGCATCAAAATAACTGTAAGCATATTTAGGATCGTTTAAACGATTCTGATCAAGACCATACCTACTATCATATCTATAAGTGTTAAGGGAATTAATCAATGTTAAATTTCCCCTAGGTTTACCACGGTATCCGCCACCTGTCCAATAAGGATAAATCTCTCTTGCTGTTGGCACCACTATGGACCTTAAGCGATAATCCCCTATATTCCTAGTTCGAGACCAATTGCCTAAGGTGTCAAAAGACCCCGTCTTTTCAAGTGGTCCCAATGAATCTAAAACAGACTGAGATAGGTTTGTCTTGCTTATTTTATTGTAATCAACAGTAGTGGTGGTAGTTGGGTTTGTTGTTGTCGGTTGGGGTTTAAGCAAATCATTGGCTAGTTGATCATTGTCTACATAGCGTATTTCCCATTGTTCATCGAGTTCAATCTTGTTTTTAGTTGAATCTAAAAGCGGTTGATACTCTACATCATTAGTTATTTCTTGATTGGGGAACATTTGTCTTAAATATGAAGCCCACCATCCAGTTTGTTGCTGTTCGTATGAGTCTGGCTTCCCTTGCAAATAATCATCATTGCCATCTCCCTGACATTCGAGCAGTCCATTGGTATGAAGTGTCCATTTTTGATTATTCTGCTTGGTCACGGGTTGCAGACTAACTTTCTTTGCAGCCGCATCATAGGTTAAGGCTTTGCCATCTTTGTAATTGGTAATAACTCTATCACTATCAATCAACCACTGTTGAGTATCACCTAATCCTCGGGACGGGCCAGAAGGATTTTTTTTTAAGATCTTGACTCCTATGTCTGGATGAGTTAAATAAACTCCTTGATGGTCCGAAAAACGTTGACCATCGAGTAATAAGCCACTTTCTTTGTTAATAAATTTAACAGTTCTTTGTGCCATTTTTAGTTTTTGCTCCTAGTACAAATTGTTACTTGATTGATGATACAAAATTATCAATGAATGATAATTTATTTAGTTCAAACTAACTAAAATCTCTTGCTTTGTTGATAATTACTTAAACTGCTTAGATTATATATTGAATGAATAAAAAATCTTCCTTAACTCCTGCCTCCTGCCATAACGGAAAATAGTGGAATCTACTTTAGGTAATTATACGTCACCTCTTTTAAAATCCTATTAACAACAAAAATACCGATGAGCAAATATAATTCAACCCAAGCTGAAAAAATAAAAGAAATTGCAGCCTACCTAAAGGAACAACGAGTTCAACAGGGGCTAAGCATTGAACAAATAGCGTCCATGACTTTTATCCGTTTACCCATGATTAAAGCCCTGGAAACGTCTAATATAGGGGAGTTGCCCGAATTGGTTTATGTGCAAGGATTCATCCGTCGTTACGGGGAAGCTTTGCAGATAGACGGAAACCAGCTATCCCAACAACTTACTGCTTCTGCAGCAGAAAAAATAGACATTTCCCCCGATTTATTTACCTCCCCTGCAGTGGAGGATAACATAGGGCAAGAAGTCCCCTGTACTCCTGTTTCTCAAGAAAATTATCAATCCGTAGCTACTAAGTCAAAACCCCGTACCTTAGTGCAACTTTCCGACGAAACAAGTGAAACTACTAATGCTTCCTGGCCTAAGAAACTGCATCTATACTGGGTTTATTTGCTAATTTTAGGAGGGGCCACCGGCGGACTATTTTATCTGTTGTCCCGTCCCCCTGCTACCGAACAAACAGCGCAAAGCGAACCCACTCAAACCGCTGCGGTTTCACCCCAACCCACTCAACCACAAGAAACTACCCAAACCGCTGCGGTTTCACCCCAACCCACTCAACCAGAAGAAATCTCCCAACCTGCAGAAAGTTCCGACATTATTACCCAACCAGAAACCCCTGTTGCTACTGAGGAACCTTCCCCTGTGGTAGAATCTCCTCAAGGAACCTCAGAAACAACGAATAATCTATCTGAGGTAGCTGAAAATGCACCTATTCCCACAGAAACCCCTAACGATATCACTAGGGAAACTACCACTGAAACAGCCATCACTGCTGCATTACAACTAGAAGGAGACTCATGGTTACAGGTGAAAGTAGATGGTGAAGTCGAATATGAGGGAATTTTACAAGAAGGAGAGGAAGAAAGCTGGAATGCTGAAGAAAACTTAACCATTCGTGTCGGTAATGCCGGAGTTGTTAAGTTATCGGTTAACGATGAACCAGCAGAAGTTATCGGAGAGTTGGGAGAGGTGAAAACCGTCGAACTGACAGGTGATAGCTAGATGTGTGTTGACACTCTCACCGCTAATTGCTAAGGCAATGTAGCGGGAGATTCTTGATTC